>CAZADU010000143.1:0-1872 GCA_964483945.1 uncultured bacterium | reverse complement strand
GTGCAGATGTTCGGGTGATTGAGCGCCGCAATCGCTCTCGCCTCGCGCTCGAACCGCTGCCGGTGCTCCGCGCTCCCGGACACCGACTCGGGCAGGACCTTAACCGCCACCGAGCGGCCGAGCCGCGTGTCGCGAGCCCGGTACACCTCGCCCATCCCGCCCGCGCCGAGCGGCGCGAGGATCTCGTAGGGCCCTAGCTTTTCACCAGGAGAAAGCGGCACGCGGTGATCTCCCAACGGGCGGCCGTGGGCGTTGGACCTTGTTACGCTGGGGGATAGTCGAACGATAGCACAGGCTTGCACCGCGTCCGCGGCACATCAGCGCCCTACGTCGGGAACCGGATCACCATCGTCGTGCCCTCGCCGGGCGCGGTGTGGCGGATGCCGATGCGCCCGGCGTGGTACTCCTCGACCACTCGCCGCGCCAGCGCCAGGCCCAGTCCCCAGCCGCGCCGCTTCGTGCTGAAGCCGGGCTCGAATGCGCGCCGCTGTTCCTCGCGGCCCATGCCACGGCCGTTGTCGGTCACCGAGATCTCGACCTCCTCCGTGTGCGCGCGACGCTCCACCACCACCTCGATCACGCCCTGGGGTTTGTCGAGCGCGGTGAGCGAGTTGCTGAGCAGGTTCTCGAGCGCCCACTCCAACAGTTCGCGATTGAGGTTGATGGGCGGCACCTCCTCGTAGCGCTCGCGGATCTCGACCGCGCCCTGCGCCAGCGGTACTCGCCGGCGCACGTACGCCACCGCTTCGCGCACCACGGGCACCACGTCTTGCAGCACGAGCTGGGGTGCGGAGCCGATGTGGCTGAATCGTTGCGCCACCTTGGACAGGCGCTCGATGTCGCCCTCCATGTCGTGCAGCGTCTCGTCCAGCTCGTCGCGAGACAACCGCACCTCGCCACCCGGGCCCGCCGTCTCGGCCTGGCCGCGCAACAGCTCGACCCAGCCCATCAGGCTCGAAAGCGGCGTGCCCAGTTGGTGCGCGGTCTCCTTCGCCATGCCCACCCAGATCACGCGCTTCTCGGCCTGGCGGATGCCGGCGAGGCCCGACATGCCGAGCAAGAGCAGCAGTCCCGTGCCCGCGAGCGCCAGGTACGGCATCCAGCGCAGCTGCTCGATCACGGGCGGGTTGCCGTAGTGAAGGTGCCCCATCACGGACGCGGTGGGCGATTGACGAAGTGGGATGGGCTTGTGCGCGCGGTCCAGCGACGGCACGTCATCACGCACGCGCTGCACGCGAGCGCCGATGACGGGCGAGATCTGCAGGCCGGAGGCGAGACTGTCCAGCGACTCGGGCGGCACCTCGTCGCTGTCCACCGACACCCGGCTCCAGGCGCGCGGCGTGCCGGTGGTGTCAGTGATGATGATGGGAAAGCTCAGGCCGCGCTGGATGTCGCTCAGCAGCAAGCGGAGCTGCGGGTTGTTGGTGGACGGCAGCGTGGCCTGCGCCGCGACGCGCGCCAGCAGCTCGGATGTTCCCGACACCTCGTGCGTGAGCCGGCGCACGGCGTTTTGGGTGAACAGGAACAACGCCACGACGAGCACGCTGCCCAGCAGGAACAGCGCGGTCTTGAGCAGCTGCTTGCCGCGGGAAGTCGTGTTCCCGATGGGCCGGATCATGCCGTGCACATCCTCCCGAGGGGCGGCCTCCCGGCCTGCGTGGCCGGGGTGGCCGCGTCAGCCGCGCGGCTTCAGTACTTCGATTCCGCCCAGGTATGGCCGCAGCGCCTGGGGGATCACCACCGAGCCGTCGGCCTGCTGGTGGTTCTCGAGCAGCGTGGCGAACGTGCGCGGCAGCGCCACGCCCGACGCGTTCAGCGTGTGCGGGTGCTCGACACGAGCGCCCGTCTCGCGACGGAACCGCATGCTCATGC
>CAZADU010000142.1:0-7780 GCA_964483945.1 uncultured bacterium | reverse complement strand
GGGTGGTCCTGGCGTCGGCCGGCGCGGGAAGCGCCTGCAGCGGAGCGCGCGCGTCGGCTGGCGTCGTCGCAGTGCCGTTCCCCGTGGGAGCACTGTCCCCGCTCGCGACTCGATCGCCCGGTACGGGTCTCGGCTCCTGCGGCACGAGCTCGGGCACCACCGGCTCGCGCGCGGTCAGCTGCATCACCGGCTCGCGCGACATCTCGGGTCCCGACGCATGCTGGCTTCCCTGGCGCACGAACTCGACGCGCGGCATGCGCGGCAACCAGCGCTGGGGAAGCGGGACGCGGATGACTTCGGGCATGAACAGCGAGGTGAGCAGTACTGCGAGCAACAGACCGGAGGTGGCGAGGAGCCGGCGATTGCCCCGCTGCCGACGGGGACGCGTCGACCACCACGCCGTCGGACCGGGGACCGCGTCATTCGAGAGCCGCGGTGCGGGTTCGACCATGGGCGCGGGTTCCGGCAGTACCTCCGGTTCGGCTTCGAGCACGGGTTCGTGCCGGGGCGCGGGTTCGACTTCGGGCGTTCCCGCGTGTGCGAGTTCGGGCTTGTTCGCCGCCTCGTCTTCTCGCTGCACCTGCGGCGCCTCACTCGCCGCGGCGCGCTCGGTCTCGTTGGCCGCGGCCGCCTCGCGTGTGTTGGACAGCATCGCGCCGCGTGCCCCCTCGAGCAGTTCGCGCATGCGCAGCATCGCCGACGGCGAGGCTGTCGCGGTCATCGGTAACAGCGTCGGCGTGAACTCCGGCGTTGGCAGCCCTCTGCGTTCGGCGGTGATGCACAGTTCGACACGCGACGACCACTCCTCGAGCCTACGCTCGGTGGGGGTCCATGCGAGGGCCTGGCGGAGCGCCTCGTCGGCCGCGACCCACTGCGCATGCTTCTCGCGGCAGGACGCGCAGGTGGTGAGGTGACGCGTCACCAGTTCGCGCGAGACACCGCTCAGCGCGCTGTCCACGAACGCCGACAACTGCTGGACGCTCACGTGTCTCACGCGGCCTCTCCGTGTGCGAGTCGCGCGCGCAGAAGTGCGAGTTCGTGGGTCACGGCGTTACTCTCGCGGCGGGTGATCGCGCCGATCTCGGCGTACGGCAGGCATTCGACCGCCGCCAGGGCATAGAGCAGGCGGTCGTGGCCCGCGAGTTCCGCGAACGCGAGTAGCGCGCGCGACTGCTCGGCGGTCAACTCGGCACCAAGGGCTGCCATGCGGGTAGCGCCCGGGCGACTGGCTGCGGAGTCTGGTCTCGGATGCGACGAGGCGGTGTGCGCCGCGAGGCGGATCAGCCAGGGCAGGAACGCGGCCCCGTTCGGTACTGAACGCAGGTTCTTCGCCGCCCGGATCAGTGTCTCGTGGAACAACTGCTCTGCGTGCGTGCGGTCAAGCGTCAATGCGAAGCACACGCTGCACAGTTCACGCCGGTACTCGCGTAGCAGTGTGAACAGTGCCGCGAGGTCGCCGCGCTGGGCCGCGGACGTGAGGCCAGGGTCGCGGCCGGGCTCCGTCCATGGGCGGCGCATGGGATTGTGCACGCGGGTGTCCCGGGCGCGGCGCGCTCAGGCCGCCTTGCGATGATCGGGGTCGACGCCCAGCAGCAGCAGTTTTTCGAGCAGGGTATCGGTGCCCAAGGGCTGCAGCAGGTACTCGCTGGCTCCGGCTTCGAGGGCGCGCACGACGTGCGCGAGGTCGTCCGGGCCGGTCACGAGCAAGACAGGGAGTGACTGCCAGCGAACGTCGGATCGCATGCGCTCGAGTAGCTCGATGCCATCTCGGCCAGACACGTTCCAGCCGAGCAGCACGGCGGCCGGATCGTCGCCGGACTCGAGCACGGCAAGAGCGGCGTCGGCACCCCCCGCTTCGACCGGTTCGATGCCCAACTCGGCGAGCGAGCAGGTGAGCGACGTTCGCTCCACACACGAGTCCATCACCACGAGGACCTTCATGATCGCACCTCTCGAGTGAAGCCGCGTCAGCGGCCGGGTTCCGTGCCGAGCGTGTCGGCTGGTGCGGCGAGGCTGTCCGCGATCACGCCGGCAGAATCCACAAGGGATCCTCCGAATGAGGGATCGCCGCTGAGAACTGGGAATTCGACGGGGACGGGTGTAGTCGCGGAGCGCAGCATGGGTTCGCGGTCGCGGGAGTCGTCGCCGGGCAGGCTGTCGCCCGGAGCGAACTCCACGCCGGGGAATCGGAACCCGCGCCAAGCGGTCGCACCGGGTGTCGAGGCGGGCGGCAGGAACTGGAGCGTGAGCACCAGCACGAGCAAGCCGCCGACCGTCGCCGTGGCGAGCAGCCAAGCACCTGCGAAGCGCGGCGTGGGCTGCACGCGCGGCACGGGCTTGCGCGGTGGATCGTTGACCTGCTCGTACGCGTCGGTGACCGGGACTGCGTGCGGCTGCGGGTACGGGGGCGAGGGGTCGAGACCGGCGTTCGCCCAGGCCGGGCCGCGTCGCCACGGTGTCTCCTTGGAGATGACGCCCGAAGGTCGCTCGCTCGACGTGGACGCGGGCCCCGCAGCGTGTGCGGACGCGCTGCGCGCTGGAGGGGGCGGCGCAGGAGCAACGGGGGTCGGAGTCGCGCCGAGTGCCGGCGTTGTCGGTGCGAGTCGCGCTGGTGGTGCGGCCGCCTGGAATGCGGGTGCGTCCGGCGCCGAGAAGTCGTGTGTGGAGGGCGCCGAGAAGTCGTGTGTGGCGGGAGCAGGCAACGGAGGCGGCCCCGGCGCTCGCAGCGGCGGTGCGTTCGGCGAGACGGGACCGGCGCTCTCCCTTCGAAACGTCTCCTCGATCGCCTCGTGGGAAAGGTTCGTGCTGCGGTCGTTCAGGTTCTCGAAGAAGAGATTCAGCTTCTGCACCTCGCGCGGTCGCGATTTCGAGCCGGGATCGGACGGCGCTCTCTGCTTGATCCACCCGGGCAGGTCGAACACCGGGCCGTCGAGTTCCGTCGGTTCGTGCATCCCGTGCGCGGTCAGTTCGGTGAAGTCACCGGTGTCGCCGCGCTCGAGCGCCTCGAGTAGACGCTGCGCCTCCACCGGATCGGACTGCGGCGCCTGAGTGGACGCCGCTGGCTTGAGCCCGATGCGGCCGAAGCCGGCCTCCTGCGCGATCGTGCCGGCGCGCCCCAGTTCGGGCCGCTCGGGCAACGGCGGTTCCGCCGGCTGATACGGGTCCTCGTCCCCCTGCAGCGGCGACGTCGTGACCATGGGTGGCACGGGCAGTCCGCGCATGATCGCCACCAACAGCGCCTCGACGCGTCGCTCGAGGTCGTCGAGGAAGAAGTCGTGCGGGTCCAGGGCGAGCAGCCGACGCATGACGTCGTCGTTGCGCGCCAGCCGTGCCTGGCGGTCGCGACACTCGTGGCAGTGCGCGAGGTGGTGCACGACCAACTCGAGCGAGGGTCCGCCGAGCGCACCGTCGAGCGCGGCCGACAGCTGCTGCACCGTAAGGTGGTTCAAGCCGCCTCCTCGCCCAACTCGTGCACGCGCTCGATGTACTCGCGCGCCAGCGCGATGCGGTTCATGACGCGTGGCACCGGGATGCCGGTAACCCGTGCGATGTCGGCGTAGGGCAGCCGTTCGAAGAGCCGCAGCACGAGCAGCCACTGGTCATCCGAGTGCAGCTGCGCGAACGCGTGCAGCGTGCGTTGCTCGTCGTCGACCCAGTGCGAGCCGCGCGCACCCGCGATCCAGGCTTCACCGTTCGGACGCCGCAGCCCCACCGAGGGGCGGGGTTCGCGGCCACGCAGTTTGGCATTGTCGATCTGGCGCGCGAGCCGCACGAGCCATGGCAGCAGCGGACGCGCGACCGGTGCGGCGCGCAAGTTGCGCGTGGCATGCGCGAGTGTCTCCTGGAACAGGAGTTCGGTATCGCCGAGGTGGCGCGTGATCGAGAAGCACGCGCGCCACAGCGGGCGCCGGTGCGCGTGCACCAGTTCCAGCAGGCTCGCGAGATCACCGCGTTGTGCCGCGGTGATCCATTCGGGGTCCTGGCCGGGTTCGGTCCAGGGCCGCTCAGGCATCTCGTCCATTGCACGACCTCCCGCGCCGCCTTCGGGATGAGGCGGTCACGGCGTGAGAGAACCGCTCGGGTACTCCGGGTGGTTTTCGGCAGGTCGAGTGCGCGGCTGAACAGGGCTTCTCACCCCCGAGAGGCGCCGAGCCGGCGGGGGCCTCTCCGTCGCCGGATCGCACGCGGCCTGACGACGTGAGGCTCCGGCCGCGACCGGGCGCAGGATCCCGCCGTGGCTGGGTGAATTCCCACACCGCCATGCCGGTCCTATAGTGCGGCACCATGAGACCTATCTTGGAAGTCGCGAAGTCGCTGGGCATCGACCCGGCGCATGTCGAGCCGTACGGTCACTGGAAGGCGAAACTCACCATGCCCGCGTATCAGGGCCGCCCGCGGCGCGGCAAGCTCGTGCTCGTCTCCGCCATCACCCCCACGCCTGCCGGCGAGGGCAAGACCACCACCAGCATCGGCCTTGCACAGGGCCTCGCTCGCATCGGGGTGAGCAGCGCGGTTGCGCTGCGTGAGCCGAGTCTCGGACCGACGTTCGGCGTCAAGGGCGGCGGCGCCGGGGGCGGCGCATCCGAGCTGCTGCCCGTGGACGACATCAACATGCACTTCAACGGCGATTTCCATGCCGTCTCGAGTGCGCACAACCTGCTCGCCGCGCTCGTGGACAACGCCCTCCACTTCGACAACGCGGCCGGGCTCGATCCGCGGCGGGTGACATGGAAGCGCGTCCTGGACATGAACGACCGTGCGCTGCGCGACATCGTCATCGGTCTGGGCGGCCGCACCGAGGGCATCCCACGCGAGACCGGCTTCGACATCACCGCCGCGAGCGAGGTGATGGCGGTGCTGTGCCTGTCGGACGGGATCGCCGACATGAAGGCACGCCTCGGACGCATCGTGGTGGGCTACCGCAAGGACGGCACTCCGGTGAGCGCATCGGATCTGGGTGCGGTCGGCGCGATGGCCGCGCTGCTGCGAGACGCAGTCAAGCCGAACCTGGTGCAGACGACCGAGGGCGTGCCGGCGATCGTGCACGGCGGGCCGTTCGCGAACATCGCGCACGGCACCAACTCGATCGAGGCCACGAAGGCGGCGCTGTCGCTGGCCGACGTGGTGGTGACCGAGGCCGGGTTCGCGTTCGAACTGGGCGCCGAAAAATTCTTCGACATCAACTGCCGCTACGGAGGCTTCGCGCCGACGTGCACGGTGCTCGTGGCCACGGTCCGCGCGCTCAAGATGCATGGCGGCGTGCGCGTGGCGGACGTGAACCAACCCGATGCCCGTGCGATGCTGCGCGGGTTCTCGAACATGGAGAAGCACCTCGAGAACATCGCCAAGTTCGAGCAGCCGTGCGTGGTGGCGATCAACCATTTTCCCTCGGACACCGCCGAAGAAGTGGAGACACTCCAGAAGCACTGCGAGGCGCTCGGCCTGCAAGCCGTCGTTCATCGCGGTTTCGCCGAGGGCGGCAAGGGCTGCACCGAGTTGGCCGAGGTGGTGCGTGACAAGGTTGCGACGACCGAGCCGCACTTCAAGCCGCTCTACGAGTGGGAATCGACCATCGAGGAGAAGATCCGCACCGTCGCTCACGAGATGTACGGCGCGCAGGCGGTGGACTACACGACGCGAGCCAAGCGCGACCTTGAGCAGCTCGAGAAACTCGGGTTCGGCAAGCTGCCCATCTGCATCGCGAAAACGCAGCAGTCGCTGTCGGACAATCCAGCGCTGCTCGGCCGGCCGAAGGACTTCCTCGTCACGGTGCGCGAGATCCAACTCGCGGCCGGCGCGGGGTTCGTGATTCCCATCACCGGCGAGATCATGCGCATGCCGGGGCTCCCCAGGGAGCCGCAGGCGTCCAGGTTCGACCTGACGGACGAAGGCGAGATCGTGAAGCGCTGATTCCGGGACGGAAGCTCAAGACCGACGGCCACTCGCAAGGGTGGCCGTCGTGTTCTCGTCGCGGCTCGCGTCAGAAAAAAGCGAAGGCGCCGGTCCCCCGCGGACCGACGCCACGCCCTTCACCCCCCCAGGGGTGATGCTTACTTCTTGCCGCGAATGATCTCGGCGTTGGCGAGCGGGCTCACCTTGGCGCTCCAAAGCTGGCTCGTCTTGGCTTTCACGATCATGCTGCCGGCCTGCGTCGTGACGTCGCCGGCCGGTACCCAGCCTTCGTTCAGCCAGTAGATGGTGTTGTCCGTGATGACCATGTTCGTCTGGTCAGTGCAGTCAGCGACCAGTTCGATCGGCACCTGGAAGTTGTTAGCGCTGGCCGGGAGGACTTCGATCGAGACCTCCATCGAATTCGGGTCCTGAATGGTCATCGAGATGGTGGCGGCCTCGAGGTGTGAGTTCTTGTGGATGGTCAGCGACCAGCGGCCCACCTGGAGCGTCCCGGCTTCATTCGCCTCGACATGGACCGAGCCGGTCGCGCCGGGTTCGCCGACCACATCGGGAGGCGCCGGATCCTCGGTCTGGGTGCCACGCGCCGAGGAAGCGAACGGATCCGCGGGAACAGCGGCCTGAGGAGCGACGGGATTGCGGCCGCAGCCGGTCATGGCCAGTGCGCCGAGAAGTAGGGCGATCGAGAGGTTGGTCTTACGCATCGGGGTGGGCCTCTTGTCTTCTTGGGTGATGGCGTCGGGGCCCGAGTCTCGGGTCGCGCCGTTCACCTGTTCACTAGGGCAAGGCCGGTGCCGTTCCGCGTCGGGCGAGCGTCGCGCGAGATGCACTCTTGCCCTTCGCCGCGCGTGTTGTTCGCAGGAGGCATCGGGCACACCCCTGCGACCTGCATCGCGACGGACTGCGCCGCGCACGATGGCCGGGGCGTGTCGCTTGGGGGAGATGACTCGCCGCCGGGATCGAGTTGCGTGAGCTGACCCAGCACGTCCGCTTAGCGGCGGATGCGCGTCTCAGTCGGCGGGTGTATCCGCGGGCTCGATCCTTGCCGGGAGCATCAGCCAGTCCGGAGGAACGCGCGGATCGTCACCAATCGCGATTGCGGCGGCGAAGCGCGCGTCGTCATCGGCGAGGAACGCCTGCCACGCATCTCCGCCGGCATGTGCGTCTGAGTGCGCGAGCAGCGCTCGCACGCGCGCGGCGAGCCGCCACGCGTGGTCACCCTCGCTGCCGTGTGCGCGAAATGCACGGGCGAGCGGCTCGCGCAGCGACAACTCGTCGAACAGGCGCAGCCCGCCCTGGGCCGCGGCTCGAGGCTCGAACACGGCAGCGCACCCCTCGAGCAGCAGCCACGCGCGGTGCGCCGCACGTTCCGCCGGACTCCACGGCACGCGCGGGGTTCGGGGCACGGGGCTGGCGGGGGAACGCTCGGAGGCGACCGCGGCGGCGAGCCCCGCGGCCTCGCGTTCGAGCCGGTCGATCGCCGCGAGCCGGTCGCGGAGTCGTTCCGGCGCGGTGGCCGGGGTGATCGCGTTCCACGACAGCCGTGCGCCGGCCTCGGCGGCGAGTCGCGTGCAGGCCTCGGCCAGCGCGGGATCCCCGTGCCCGCGCCACTGCGCGATCGCCGCTTCCAGGATCTGCTGAGCCGGTCGCACGGCCTGCGCCCACAGCGCACGTTCCAGGTCAGGCACACCCTGCGCGGGCAGGTGAACAGCCAACTCGTCCCACGGGCGGCTGTCTTTGGCCACCTCGTGCCAGTCGAGCAGAACCCGCGACGCGAAGGGTCCCAGTTCCACGCGCAGCCCGTGCTCACGCAACTCGCGCGCGAACAGCAAGTGCTCGTGGCCGCTCACGAGGTCGCGGCAGCGCAACA
>CAZADU010000141.1:0-3494 GCA_964483945.1 uncultured bacterium | reverse complement strand
AGGTGCAGAAGGTCTACGAGGACCGGCGCATGATGGCGGCCGCGGCGATACCCGTGAACTGGGGATTCGCCGAACTGCTGGCCTACGCCACGCTGCTCGACGGGGGCAGCCGCGTGCGTCTGACCGGCCAGGACGTGGGCCGCGGCACGTTCACGCACCGCCACGCCACGCTGTTCGACGCCGAGAATGGTCAGCGCTGGGTGCCGCTGCAGCACCTGGTGCCCGAGCAGGGACGGTTCGAAGTCGTGGACTCGATGCTGTCCGAGGCCGCGGTGCTGGGGTTCGAGTACGGGCACACCACGGCCGATCCGCACACGCTGTGTGTCTGGGAAGCGCAGTTCGGCGACTTCGCCAACGTCGCGCAGGTGTACATCGACCAGTTCATCGCCTCGGGCGAGACCAAGTGGGGCCGCATGTCGGGGCTCACGCTGCTGTTGCCGCACGGCTACGAAGGGCAGGGCCCCGAGCACTCGAGTGGACGGCTCGAGCGCTTCTTGGAACTTTGCGCCGACCGCAACCTCCAAGTGTGTAACCTGACCACACCCGCGCAGCTGTTCCATGCGCTTCGCCGCCAGCTGCATCGGCCGTTTCGGAAGCCCTTGGTGATCATGAGCCCCAAGAGCCTGCTACGGCACAAGCTCGCGGTCTCGCCGGTCTCGGAGTTCACCGACGGCACGTTCCAATCGGTGCTGGACGACACGCTCGCCGACCCGGTGCTGGTGCGCCGCATCCTCTTGAGTGCGGGCAAGCTCCACTACGCGCTGCGTGAAGCACGCGAGGCCCGAGGGGCTTTCGACACCGCGCTGGTGCGGCTGGAGCAGCTCTACCCGTTCCCCGCTGCCGAGTTGTCCGCGGTGTTCGCGGCCTACCCGCATGTGCGCGAGGTCTGCTGGGTGCAGGAGGAACCGGCGAACATGGGCGGCTGGCGACATTTGCGCCACCGCATCGAGGCGGCCGTGCCCGAGGGCTACCGGTTGTCGTTCGTCGCACGCCGGAGTGCCGCCTCGCCTGCGACAGGTTTCTATGCGACGCACCAGCAGCAGGAGACCGCGATCTTGGAGGCGGCATTCAGCGGCGTATCGGAGCCGGCGAGTGGCTCGAATGGACTGACAGTGGCGCATGCCGACGTGCGCCGGGAGTCGGGAGAGTGAGCGTGGACATCGTAGACATCAAAGTACCGCGCCTGGCCGAGAGCATCTCCGAGGCGACGCTGGTCGAGTGGCTCAAGCCCGACGGCAGCACCGTGCGCACGGACGAGCCGCTTGCCACGCTCGAGACCGACAAGGCGGCCGTGGAGATCGTGGCCGATGCCAGCGGCGTGCTGACACACGCGCGCCAGCCCGGCGACGTGGTGAAGGTGGGCGAGGTGCTCGGCCGCATTGCGGCGGGCAACAGCCCCGCGTCTGCCGTGGCTCCGGCCGCCCCGGCCGCGCCGCCCGTTCTGGCGCCGCCCGTGTTCGCGCCGCCCGTTCTGGCGCCGTCCGTGCACTCGCCCCCCGTGCTCGCACCGTCCGTGCGCCGTATCGTCGAAGAGCAGGGTCTGGACCCCTCGCGTATCGCGGCCACCGGCCCCGGCGGCCGCATCCTCAAAGAGGACGCCCTTCGTGCCGCCGCACAGGGCCCGTTTGCGGTAGTCACGGGCGCGACCGCGGAGCCTGTGCCCGTGGCACCACCGGCGCCACTGCCCGCGTCGCTCGAGTTGCCTGTGTCGCCCGTGTCGCCCACCGATGCCGGCGAGCGCATCGTGCCCATGAGCCGCATCCGGCTGCGCATCGCCGAGCGTCTGGTGCAGGCCCAGCACACGGCCGCGATTCTCACCACGTTCAACGAGATCGACATGTCGCGCGTCATGGACGTTCGCGCGCGCCACAAGGACGCGTTCGAGAAGCGCCATGGCGTGAAGCTCGGGTTCATGAGTTTCTTCGCGCGCGCCTGCGTGCAGTCCATGGCCGACGTGCCGGCCGTGAACGCCGAGATCCGCGGCACCGACATCGTCTATCACGGTGCGGTGCATCTGGGCATCGCCGTGGGCACGCCCAAGGGCCTCGTCGTGCCGGTGGTGCGCGATGCGCAAGCACTCGACCTGGCCGGACTCGAGCGCGAGATCGGCCGCCTGGCGGTCCGCGCGCGTGACGGGCTGCTCACGCCGCAGGAGCTCTCGGGCGGTACGTTCACGCTCACCAACGGCGGTGTCTACGGCTCTCTGATGTCCACGCCGATCCTGAACCCGCCGCAGAGCGCGATCCTCGGCATGCACAAGATCGAGAAGCGACCCATCGTGGTGGGCGACGCCGTGGTCGTGCGCCCGATGATGTACGTCGCACTGTCCTACGACCACCGGTTGATCGACGGCGAGCAGGCGGTCACGTTCCTGGTGAGGGTGAAGGAGCGGATCGAGGACCCCGAACGCATGCTGCTCGCGGTCTGAAATGGGCGAGTCCACATTCGACCTGATCGTCATCGGCTCCGGCCCCGGCGGTTATGTCGCCGCCATCCGTGCGGCCCAGCTGGGGTTGAAGACCGTCTGCATCGAGAAGTACCCGGTGCTCGGCGGCACCTGCCTGAACGTGGGCTGCATCCCCAGCAAGGCGCTACTGGACTCGAGCGAGCACTTCGACCATGCCCGCCACGGACTCGCCGCGCACGGCGTGCAGGTGCAGGGGGTGACGCTCGACCTCGCCACGATGATGTCGCGAAAGCTGCAAGTGGTGAAGGAGCTCACGCGCGGCGTCGAGGGGCTGTTTCGCAAGCACCAGGTGGAGCGTGTCACGGGCTCCGCGAGGCTGCTGTCGGCCCACGAGGTCGAGGTGACGGGGGAGACTGCCCCGCGCCGGCTAAGCGCGCCGCGCGTGCTCATCGCCACCGGTAGCAAGCCCGCCTCGCTCCCCGGTATCGCGTACGACGGCCGCCGCATCGTGCACAGCACCGACGCGCTCACGCTCCCCGAAGTGCCCGCGCGAATGCTGGTGGTGGGGGCGGGTGCGATCGGGCTGGAACTGGGCTCGGTCTGGCACCGGTTGGGCAGCGAGGTCACCGTACTCGAGGTCCTGGACCGCATCGTCCCCGGCGCCGATGCCGGTGCCGCCAAGCTATTGCACCGGTCGCTCGAGCGGCAGGGGCTGAAGTTCCGCTTCGGTGTGTCGGCCCGAGCCGCGCGCGTGACCGGCGACCAAGTGCAGGTGGAGGTGGCACCCGCCGCCGGCGGCGACGCCACGGTGGAGATCGCCGACGTGCTGCTGGTGGCGGTCGGCCGCCGGCCCAATACCGAGGGGCTGGGGGCGGTCGAGCTCGGAGTGCGCCTCGATGCAAGCGGTCGCATCGAGGTGGACGAGCACTACCAGACGTCGGTGCCGGGGGTCTACGCGATCGGCGACGTGATCGCCGGGCTGATGCTGGCGCACAAGGCCGAGGAAGAGGGCGTGGCATGCGTGGAGCGCATGGCCGGCGCGGCGGGGCACGTGAACTACGACACCATCCCGAACGTGGTCTACACG
>CAZADU010000140.1:0-1592 GCA_964483945.1 uncultured bacterium | reverse complement strand
AGCCGGCCGGCACAGCGTGAACTGGGACGGCCGGGATGGTCGCGGCGCGTCACGGCCCGTGGGCGTCTACTTCGTGAGATTGGCCGCCGCAGGCCGCGTCCTCGCGCACAAAGTGCTGCTGGTGCGCTGAGTCGGGTGGCGTCGGCGTGCGAGCTCACGGAGCCGCGTGAGCGACTGATGCACACGCGGACCCACCTCAGTCGTGACGCAGCGTGACCGGCCGTAGCTCCGGCTGCGAGCCGGGGTGCGGCATCGGTCGGCGGCCCGCACCCAGCAGCCCCGCCACGCACCAAGGCAGCAGGTGGCGCGCGGTCCAGGCGGCCTCGCGCGCGACCACGGCGAAGGCGCCGGGTTCGGGGCTCGCGGGCAACGGCTGGCGCCACGCGCCGTTCGAACCGGGCAGGCCGAGTGCGTCCGCGAGTGCTTCGGCGACGCGCGCGTGGCCGGCGGGGTTGGCGTGGATGCGGTCCTCGTTCCACAACCTGGCGTCGGTGGCCACCGCGTGGGCCGCGAAGTCCACGAGTTTTGCGCCGGTCTCGGCGCACACCGCACGCAGCGCCTCGTTCATCGCCACGATACGCGGCGCGAGGAAGCGCGCGACCGGCATAAGCGGCGTCAGGTCGGGAAGCGTGAACGTGAGCACGGTGGCGCTGCGCTCGCGCAGGGCTTGTTGCAGGGCGCGCGACTGGTCGGCGAACTCGCTCACGTCGAAGCGCGAGGCCAGCACGTCGTTGGTGCCACTGAACACAGTGGCGAGGTCCGGGCGCATCGCCAGCGCACGCTCGAGCTGGCGCTCGCGGATCTCGCGTGTGGTGAGGCCCCGCTGCGCAAGGTTGGCGTAGAGTAGCCCACCCTGCGCGGCCTCGATGCGCTGCGCGAGCCGGCGCGACCAGCCGCGGTAGCCGCTGCGAGCATTGCCGTCCATGAGCCCTTCGGTGGAGCTGTCGCCGATGGCGACGTAACGCTCGAAGCGAAGCGCGCTCAAACGCGGGTGTCCACAGCGCCGGGTGCCAAGTAACGCGTGAGTCGGTCGAGCGCACGCGGCCACGCCGCGCGCCAGCCGTCCATGAACGCTTCGTGTTCGGTGCCCACAGCGGTCTCGTGCGTCACGGTCAGGCGTGTTCCCATGACGGGACCGGCCTCGAGCGAATAGCGCACAGTTCCCGCGCTGCCACCGGGGTAGCCCGAGTGCCCGCCCGCAAAGCTCGCGCGCTCGGGCGGCGAGCACTCGAGCCAGCGTGCCACGAACGGCTGCGGCGACGCGCCCGGGCGCGACCATCGCAGGATCAGCGCGCCTCCGGCGCGCGCGTCGCTCTCGGATTCGTCGCAGAACCAGCAGGCGAGGTGCCGCGCCTCGGTGAGCGCGGCGAACACGCGCGGCGGTGGGGCGGCGAGCTCGAGCACAAAGCTGAGCGGCGCGCGACTCATGCGGGTGTGCCGGCCGGCGGCTCCGCGGGGGTGCCGGGGTGCCGCCGCGCGTGTGTGTGCGCGCCGGCGCGCCTGAAGATCTCGGAGCGCACCTCGTCAAGCCCCTGTCCCTCGAGTGCCGAGACCAGCAGCCCGCCGGGGAACTCGACGCGCAGCGCAGCCGC
>CAZADU010000139.1:0-5960 GCA_964483945.1 uncultured bacterium | reverse complement strand
TTCCGCTCGCGCTTCCGGCCCGCCAACTTCTACTACTTCGAGAACTACTCGGACGGACAACTGGTTGAGATCATGTTCAAGACGCTCGAGAGCAAGCGCTTCGTGTTCGACCGGGAGTTCGCGGCCACGGCGAGCGCGATGCTCGCGCTCGGCAAGGAGCGCGTCGACCGCCAGTTTTCGTTGGGAAGCGGCGTGCGCTGGGCGAACGGCCGCGAGGTCCGCAGCGCGCTGGAGACCGCCTGGGAACACCTGTCGAACCGCACCGCGGGCAACGGCCGCGACCGCAACCTGATCACGACGCTGAGGCTGGAGGATCTGGCGTTCGAGCTCATGACCGGCCTGCGGCCGGCCGCGCTCGATCTCACGGCGCTGCGCTGGCGATTCGTCACCGAGCCCGCGGGCAACGATCTCGCGGTCGGGGAGTTGCCCGTGACGGGCAGCTTCCCCGACCTGACCGCGGAGGCGCGGCAAGCGTTGTTCGCCCTGCTGCCATCCGTTCGCTAGCGCGACGGCCCCCCACTGGGCTGGCGCTTCTCGATCTGGTCCACGAGCAGTTTGGCGGCGCTCTGCACCGACTTGAGACTTTCGTTGATCTTCGGCAGCACCGCGACTTCGCGGTCGTAGACGTCCAGGAACTGCTGAACACCCTGGCGCAGCGCTTCCGGGTTGATCGTGCCCTGGGCGCGCATCTCGTCGAGGTTCGACATCGCGTTTGAGAGCCCGTCGGCGCCCACCGTGACGAGCTCGCCGCCGAACGACTGCATCGCCTTCAGGAGCTTGTTCGTCTTCTCCATCTTCTCGGCGAGGAGCGCGGCGGTGCCCTGCGTGTAGAAGATGATCTCGTAGAGCTTGAGGCTCGACTTCATCATCACATACTGGAAAAGCAGCCCCTTCTTCTCGATCCCCAGTTCGCCGCGGGCCTTGAGCACGATGGCACGCGTCTGCCAGAGGTCCGCGAGCCGCCGCTGGGCGAACTCCCGTGCGGTGACGGCTTCGTCGTACTTCTGGGCGAGCTCGGGATCAGCCGAGGCCTTCCGCTTCGCCTCGAGCTCCGCGACCATCGCCTCGAGCCGGTCCACGCCGTTTTGCGCGGTCTTGATCCAGATCTTGAGCCGGTCGTTGATCTTGTCGCAATCGCCACTCACCTGGCCCGCGATTTTCCACGATTCGAGGATGACGAAGCACTCCTTGTCGGCGTTCGCGAGAATGCTCTCGAGCTCGGGCCCCATGTGCTTGAGGCGGTTGAACCATTGCTCGGCGGCGGTCGCGCCGGGGATAAACGTGCGGATCAGCTTGTGGAGCTGGGATTCCTTGAGATCGCCGATGCCGATCTCGCGCAGCTTGGCCTGGAACTGTGCCACGGTCTCGCCGATGGTTCCGGCATCGGCGATACGGGTGGTGTCCATGATGTTGCGCGCCACCGTCGAGACCGTGCTCTGGTCCTTTTCGCCCAGCTTCGAGACCGCCATCGGGTCCAGCCAGTTGACGTTCTCGGTCTCACGACTCGCCTCCTCGATCTGCTGAGGACTGAGCAGGTCGTTCGTCAGCCGCTGCACCTTGAGGTCGGCGAGCGCCGGCAGGTCGGCAACGGCCTTGCGATCCACGGTGGATTCGGCGGCGGCCGGTGCCGGCGCGCCCTGGGGTGCAACCGCCGTGTCCTTGGCGCCCGGGCCCTTCTGTTCATTCTCTGCCATGGCGGGATCTCCTGGGAGGTGGTGAACGGGAATCAGTGCTCGAGGAGCGCCTGGTTCAGGCGCTCCATCGCGCTGGCCTCGGGCATGGGGATGACCGACATCACCTGCTTGGGGATGCCGCCGGTCTTGAAGATCTGCGGGTCCATCGTGAGCCCCGGCGTCGCGCTGCGGAACCCATGCTGCTCCCACGCGATCCGCTGGAGCTTGGGGTCGGCCAGCGCCTCGGCGAGCCGCTGGCCGTTCTTGGTCAGGGCGATGAGCGGGTGGCTGGCGAACACGGTCGGCTGGGGATAGAGCACGCGCAGTTGCGAACGAAGGTCCGAGCGACTCTGGTCGGCCACCACCGCCTCGAGATACTGATTCTCGTACACCGCGAACATCGGATAGGCGCCCACGCCCTGGGAGAGCGCGTGCGAGAAGATGTCGCCGCTCGAAGCCTCCTGCATGCCGCCGCGTTCGGAGATCGCCTTCAGCCGCTTGAGCAACGGCTCGAGCTGTTCGACCGTGGGAGGATCGCCGCCGTTGATGATGCCGGCGTAGAGCCCCATCAGCGTGGCGCCCGAGTTGCTCTTGGTGGGGTCTGTGCTCTTCACGTTCACCGCGCCGTAGATCATGGCCACTGCGGAGTCCATGTCCTTCCACTTGGTGCGGTCCTCGATCATCTTGAGGAGCTTGGGCATGTCGTTGAGGTAGAGCGCCCCATCCTGCGCGCGGACGATACCGCGACGGGTCAGCGCTTCGGTCACCTGCGGCCAGCTCATGACCACCATCGGCGAACTGAAGATGTCCGCGGTCTTGTAGCCCGCAAGCCCCGTCTGCCGGGAGCGCTGCTCGAAGATCTGCTTGCAGTACTCGGACGCGGGCCATAGCGCGTCGTAACCGCTGGTCTCGTCCTGCACCATCTCCACGCTCCCTGCCTTCTCCGGCTGGAGTTGGAGGTGGTAGTCGTCGAGCAGGATCTTCAGGACGTCGGGATTCTTCATGAACCCCATCTTTTCGCCGCCGACCTTGAAGCGGACGGTGGCGAGCGGCTGGGACCTGGGGTCGGGCCGGTTCTGCGCCGCCTGCCGGTGCAGGGCGTTCTGGTCCCTGGCCCTCAGTCCAAAGAACAGCAATGCCCCCAGCACGACCAGCGCGACCAGCGCCGTGAAGATCTGCTTCACCATCGTCTCCTTTCAGGAGCCCGCGGCGGCGGGCCCGTCTTCGCCGAACATCATCTGCAATGCGCCGGATTTCGCCTCGAGATTCCGCAGGTCGTTCTCCAGCATCGCCTGGTAGAGTTCCTTGAACTTCTGCGTCGCCAGGTCGATCAGCTGCTCCGTGGACGCGAGCCGCGCGAGCGTCTCCGCGTTCTTGAGCTTGCTGCCGGCGGCGAGCAGTTGAATGTAGCCGGTCAGGTACTGCGCGAGTTTGTCGAGATAGAAGTCGAACGACCGGGCGGCACGGATGTCCTGTGGATCCTTCTCACAGTTGTCGAGGATCTGCTCCACCACCTCGCACAGCGCGTCGACCCTGGTACTCATCTCGGCCTTCGGGATCTGCAGGTTCAGTTCGCGGATCCGGTCGAGACCCTTGCCGCCTTTCATGATGAATTCGTCCAGCATCGCCTGCGTCACTTCCGGCGCCAGGATGATCTCGGTGGTTGATTTCGGCCTGGGCACGAGCGAAAAACCGAGTCCAAACGCCACGGTCGCGGCCCCCACCGCGAATGCCGCGGGGATCCCCACGGCCAGCACGCCGCCAAGCGCCAGCAGCCCGCCGGCAACCGCCACATACGGGCGCATGTCCAACGGAGACTTCCTGCCGCGGTCACCGTACTTCATGGGCCGTTTGTCGTTCACGTCGAGCCCCCTTCCGCGCCAAGGCTACTGATTGTAGCCCTGAGCTTCCTGGAGGCTGAGAACCAGATTCTTGCTGCCGTCGAACTTCCGGCCGTGGAACTGCGTGGCCAGCGCTTCCATCTGCGTCGGGTCCGCGTCGCCGAACGTGATCGTGAACACGGGGATGTCGCTGCCCAACTGCTGCACGCCAGGCTGCTGCATCATCCAGTCCCGCGCATCGCTCGAGCGACCATCCGACATGACGATGATCTCGCTATGGTACCCCGAGAGGTTCTTGCCGACGCGTCCGATCTCGTCGAAGGCCGCAGCCACACCGGCGTACATGTTGGTGCCGCCGTTGGGTTCGAGGGCGCGGATCCGCCTGAGCAGTGCCGCCAGCGCCGTGGGATCGTTGCCACGAAGGGTCCACTGCTCGATCTCGCCCTTGTTGATGACGTCACCGTTGAATGGGATGACGATCTTGATGTCCTTGGCTCCGGGCATCAGCATGTTCTGCCGCGCCATGTCGGTGTTGAGCAGCAGCTCCATGCCCTGCTTGAGCTGTTCGTAGCCCCCGTTCGTGCCCATCGAGCCCGAGTAGTCGAGCACGTACACCGTCAGCGAGGGCTTGCGCAGGCTGGTCTGGTACTGCTCCAGCGCCAACCGGAGGACCGCCGCGTCGGGAAGCGTGAACGGCGACAGGATGCGCGACGGGTCGATGCCCCAGTCCGCGTTCCACACCGCCGGGTCCGGGTGCAGTACTTTGAGACCGGTCTGATCGGCGCGCCGGCGGCCCTGCTGCTCGATCTGCGCCTGCACCTCGGGCGACAACAGGTAGTCCTGGAGCTTCTGGAAGGCTGCTGACTTGGCCGCGTCGCCCTTGTCCACGTAACCCAACGGCGAGTTGGCGAGCGCGAGCGCGTCCACCGGGTAGAACACGATGAAGGGCTCGTGATTGAGCCGGGCCAGTTTCTGGTTCAACTCGATGATGATCGATTCGTAGTTGATCATGGCGTTGAACGGATGCGAACCCTGCGCTAGGTCGTCGAGGTAGAGATCCTTGAGCCAGCCCGAGGATCCGGATGAGCGGTGGGCCGACTTGAGGAGCTGTCGGACCTTCTCGGTCACGTCCCCGTTCTGGACGATCGCCGCAGTGAGCACCTCGGGGTGGCCCGCGTACTCCTGGAGGAACCCGAGGTAGGCCATGGCACCCGAGTTGCTGCGGGTGGCGGACGTCATCGCAAAGTTGAGCATTCCGGACTCCGCCGCCGCTCGCCACTTGGAGGCGTCCATGGCCACGGACTTGCGGTCCGCACCGAGCCAGCCCAGGCTCTGCGCCACGCTGCGCTCGACCGCGTACACCACCGGGGACGACTGGATCGACTTGATGTTTTTGACCAGCCCGCTGTGCTCATTCCCGAGCGAGATCCAGATGTCGTTAGCGGGGCACACTGCATCGTACGCACACTGCGTTCCGGATTCGATCTGATGCATGATATCGACGCTGCCCATGGTCTGGATCGAAAGGCCGATGCGGTTCGTCTCTTCGAACTTGCGGACGACCTCGCTGTGGACGAGGTTGCCGTTCAGGTCCTTGCGCGCCTTGCCTTTCGCGTCCAGTTCGCCGAACAACGATTCATTCTCGGATCCGGTCACGAGCGCGAGCGTCACGGTCGGATTGGACGTGCCGCTGTTGTCCCCCGCCGTGGACCGGGCCTTGCGGTTGCCTCCCGAGCATCCTGCGAGCAGGCCCAGCGTCCCCACGATCACGATCGCCGCGAAAACATGGGGCCAGTTCCTGGACTTCATCTTGTAGCTCCTTTCGCACTGATCGCACTGGCGACCCACAGCGGGGCCGGCGTGCATGGCGACGACGGGTGAACTGGCGTTTGGGCGGGGCGCGGATACAGGTCATCGTGATGGTGGACGACAGGATAGCGGTTCGGAACTTCCTTTTGCACACCCCCGCATCAAGCCGGCTAAGATATAACCCGTGGGGCCATCGTCTTGCCATCTGATAGGTAACCCTCCCTTGGGAGGGTCACATGGAGATGACGGGCATGGGACGACGAGAGTACCTGCGGGCGATTCATGCTCGCTACCAGCGGGGCACGCCCCAGCTGAAGGGGTCGATCTTGGATGAGTTTCTGCCCGTCGTGCCAGGCGCGCCGTCTGGCCGAGTGGAGCCTGTGGCTGGACGAGCAACTGCTCGCCCCGGTCGCGCACCGGCACGTGGTGCTGACGATCCCCAAGCGACTGCGCGCGTACTTCCTGCATGACCGCCGCCGGTTCGGCCTGCTGAGCCGGGTGGCGTACCACACACTGCACGGTTACGTGTGCGCCGCCGTGGGCGGCTGCGAGCGCGCCGATTCCTTCGAGCTCGTCGGCCAGGGCCACGGCGCCACAATAGGGCTTCATGCCTTCCGTGGATGCACGCGAGCTGTTC
>CAZADU010000138.1:0-1658 GCA_964483945.1 uncultured bacterium | reverse complement strand
GCGGCTTCATCGTCGCCGACGTGACCCAGGCATTGCTGGTGTTCGAGGCGTCGAGCGTCTTGGTCGTGCCGACGACCGTGCTGCCGGCCTTTCCCCCGCCGATCATCAGCTTGTTCGCTCGGTAGAGCACTCCTGTCTCGGCGGTGAAGCCGAGCGCACCGTTGGGGAACGCCTGCCACGACGCCGTGCTCGATCCCGGTCCGGGCAGGTCGGCGTAGCGCGTCACGTCGTCCCAACTGCTGGCCGTGACGACGCGCCCGCCGGCGCTGCTGCCGCCGCTCACGGTGAAGGTCACCGGGTAACTGTGCTCGAGCAGCGGCGCGCCGGTGAGCGTAGTCCAGGCGCCCGTGGCGGGATCGAAGATCTCGCCGACGCGCGAGTGCGTCTCCTTCCCCTCGCACACCGACACGTGGCCGGTGGCGGAATAGCCCGCCTCGCCCCACTTCTGCCAGCTGTTCCCGTAGATGAATGGGTCGATGGTGTAGACGCCCGGATCCGCGAGACCAGCGGTACCCTCGCCGCCATGAACGTAGAGGCGCGGCTTGTTGGACTGCCCCTGCGTCGCATCGAACGCCAGTGAGAAGCGGGCACGCGGGCTGGGCCTCACACCACCCACGTTGCGGTGCACCCACCCAAACTTGCCGGTGGCGAACAGGCACAGCATCCACAGCGAGTCGGAGTAGGTGTTGTTGCCGAGCGCGCCGCCGAGCACATAGGCAACGTCTGCGAATGGCGCGCCGCCCGCGAGTAGCACGCTGTCGGCGCCCGCCACGGCGCGGTGCCAATAGCGAGGCAAGGGTAGCTTGCTCTGAGCCGGGCCGGGATAGCCGCTGTAGGCGAACGTCGATTCCGACATCACCCGCCAGAAGCCATGCGTGGGATTCGAGGAATCGAAGCGCAGCTCGTAGAGCTGGTTGTCGGTCGGTGTGGCGCCCTCGGTCGCGACCCCGCCATAGACGATCATCCGCTTGACGTACTGGTCCACGCCATTCGTATCGCGAACCGCCATCTCGTTGTAGATCGCCACGTGACCCATGCGTGGGGAGGGCGGGCCTCCGGAATCGATCGTGATCGGTGTCCAGAGTCCCTCGGGGCCGGGTAGATATCGATACGCGTCATTGAACGATGTGCCGCTGGTCGCTCGTCAGCCGAACACGATGACCGCCTCGCGGGCCACGATCGCCGTGTGCTCGCTGCGCGCCAATGGCCCTGTTCCGCTCGGGGTCTTGTGCTCCCAGACGTAGCGATAGTCCGCGCCCGTCGGGTTGTCCTCGCGCTTGAGCGCCCAGAGGTCACCGAGTGCACCGCCGAACTGGTCCTTCCCGCCGAAGAACAGCGTCTGGTTGCCGAACCCGGTGATGGCTGTCAGGTCGGTGCCGGTGTGCCCTTCACGCGGATCAGGTCGCGGAGGGTTGGGCGGAGAATCCGGCTCCGGCTGCACCGGCGGGTCCCACGCGCCCCCCTCAACCGGCGCCCAGCGCCGGACTGTGTCCGCCGACGGGCTCGCCGGCGCGCTTCCGCCCAACCTCCCGCCGAACATCCGGTGTTGGTGGTGTTGGTAGCCCGCGGTCACCAGCACGCGCCCGTCTTTGAGCGTCGTGTTCGTCGGGTACCATCGCCAGGCGCCCATGGTGCTCACCGCGTTTCACGCGCCCGGC
>CAZADU010000137.1:0-2602 GCA_964483945.1 uncultured bacterium | reverse complement strand
GGCGACTTCCGCGGGCTCGACCGGTTCGAAGCACGTGACCGCATCGTCGCCGCGCGTCAGGATGCGGGCTACCTCGAGAAGGTCGAGCCGCACCGGCACAACGTCGGGCAGTGCTCGCGCTGCAACACGGTGATCGAGCCGTACCTGTCGTGGCAGTGGTTCGTGAAGATGGCACCGCTCGCCGCCCCGGCCATCGAGGCGGCGAAGAAGGGCAAGATCAAGATATTCCCGGGGCGCTGGAAGAAGGTCTACCTCCACTGGCTCGAGAACATCCGTGACTGGTGCATCTCGCGACAGCTGTGGTGGGGCCACAGAATTCCCGTGTGGTATCGCGGCGAGGAGATGGTGGTCTCACTCGAATCCCCCGAGGGCGAGGGCTGGGTTCAAGACGAAGACGTGCTGGACACCTGGTTCAGCTCGTGGCTGTGGCCGTTCGCCACACTCGGCTGGCCCGAGAAGACGGCGGACCTCGCGCGCTACTACCCGAACAGCCTCATGGTCACGGGCAGCGACATCATCTTCTTCTGGGTGGCGCGCATGACCATGGCCGGCTACCACTTCATGGGCGAGTCGCCATTCGCGCACGTGTACTTCACCAGCATCGTGCGCGACGCGCAGGGTCGCAAGATGAGCAAGTCGCTCGGCAACTCGCCCGACCCGCTGGTCATGATGGAGAAGTACGGCGCCGACAGCGTGCGCTTCTGCATGGTGCAGACGCCCACGGGCCAGGACCTGTTGTTCGACGAGAAGCGACTCGAGACCGGCAAGTTCTTCGCCAACAAGCTGTGGAACGCCACCAAGCTGGTCACCATGCGCCTCGGCGGTGAGGACCTGGCGGGCGTGAAGGAGTCGCAGCTGCGGCTCACACTCGCCGACCGCTGGATCCTGTCGAGGTTCGCCAACGCCACCAAGGACGTGACTCGCAACCTCAAGACTTACCGATTCGCCGAGGCCGTCCAGGGCGTGTACCAGTTCGCGTGGAACGAGTACTGCGACTGGTACCTCGAGATGGCGAAGCCGCGCTGGGCGCTGGCCGACCTTGGGGACGCCATGACCGAGGAACAGCGCGCCGACCTGCGTACCGCGCGCTGGGTGAGCTGGAAGGTGCTGGACGGCATCTTACGCCTCTTGCACCCGTTCATGCCGTTCGTGTCCGAGGAACTGTGGCAGGCCATCCCGCACGACGGCGACACACTGGCGCTCGCGGCGTGGCCCAAGGCGAAGAAGGCGTGGTTCGACGCGCAGGCCGAGCGTGAGGTGTCATTCCTACAAGGCGTGGTCGTGGCCGTGCGCAACCTGCGCGTGGAATCCAAGATCCCGCCCGGCAAGCCGGTGCCCGTGATGGTGCGCGGCGATGCGGCCCAGCTGGAGCTGCTCGACAAGCTGCGCTCGCAGGTGATGCCGCTGGCGCGCATCGAGGCGCTGACACTGACCCGGGATGGCGCGCGCCCGCAGGTGGCCGCCTCGGCCATCGTCGAGGGCGCCGAGATCTTCCTGCCGCTCGAGGGACTCGTGGACCTGGACGAGGAGCGCGCCCGGCTCGCCCGCGAGGCCGAGAAGCTGCTCACCGACCTGGAAGGTGTGAAAAAGAAGCTCCGCAACCAGGACTTCCTTCGCAAGGCCAAGCCCGACATCGTGCAGAAGGAGAACGAGCGACTCGTCCAGTTGGAGGAGACGCTTGAGAAATTGAAGCGCGCGCAGGCGAGCCTGAGCACGGTGCGGGAGTAGGCTGCATGGCCGTGCCGTTCTTCCGTGTGGCGCGGCCGACCGACCGGCTGGCAGAGGTGACGCGGTTCTACGTGGAGGCGCTCGGATTCGAGCGCCTCGCCTCGTTCCAGGACCACGACGGATTCGACGGCGAAGTGCTGGGCTTCCCCGGTGCGACCTGGCACCTGGAATTCGTCTTCGACCGCTCCGGGCGCCCTGTGGGCGAATCGCCTTCCGACGAGCATCTGCTGGTCCTCTACTTCGCCACGTCCGCCGAATACGAGGCCGCGGCCACGCTCGCCGAACGTGCGGGTGCGCGTGTCGTCCCGTCCAACAATCCGTACTGGGACCGGCTCGGCCGTACGGTCGAGGACCCTGATCGCTACCGGGTCGTGCTGGTGAACAGTCCTTGGCCAAGGCGGTCCGGGAACGGGTGAGGCGAGCGCTCGGCGGCGCGGTGCGCTCGTTGCCCGCCGTCGCTCGACTAGGATGCGCGAATGACTCGCGCGCCACTATCTCGAGGGGCGCGGCCCGCCAGACGCGCTCGGACCTGAACCTGATGCGAAGGCGCTCGGGAACTGAGGATGGCTCTTCCATCCCACACCGGGAGCAGGCCGGTCAGGGCTCAAATCGCTTTCGGCAGGGCCGGGGCAGGAACCCACGCCCGCCTCTTCCATGCAGCGCAGGATGCGCCGCAGCGTGAGTTCGAGGTCCTCGTCGAGTCCGATCGAGAACCGGATGAGCCCAGGCGAGATGCCCGAGGCCTCGCGCTCGTGTTCGGGGATCTCGGACGACGTGCTGCTGCCCGGCGAGCTGAACAGGGTCTTGAAGTAACCGAGGCTCACGGCCAGGTAGCCGACCTGGTCGCGTTGCATGAGCCCCATGAGGTGGTTGG
>CAZADU010000136.1:0-3210 GCA_964483945.1 uncultured bacterium | reverse complement strand
GTGTCGTAGATGCCCCAGTCCACGTTCTCGTCGTTGGGCAACGTGAGTGCGAAGTCCACCGCTCCGGCCGACGGCATCGTGAAGCCGCTCGAGAGTGCCACCTCGTCGTAGAACTCACCTTCCGAGGCGAACGGACCGAATCCTGTCCGCACCGCCTTCCTCAACTGGACCTGCGTCACGCTGGTGTCCGCCATCGCGTTCCGGGCGATGAACGTGAACTGGGCGTTTCCATTGCGATTGGGCGTCAGCCAGCTGAACGTGCCGCTCGTCTGCTCGGCGTTCACGACGAACGTGGGCGCGGCGGAGCCCCGGGGAAGCCTGTCGTACGACATGGTGAGGGACGTGATCGGCTCGCCGTCGGGGTCGCTGGCGGTGACCGTGAACGTCACCAAGGTGCCGCGCTGCACGACGACGCGGCCCGGGCTCACGACGACCGGGGCGCGGTCAGCGGGCGGGGCGTACTCGAGCGCGCCCATGTCGGCAAACGTCACCGGACCGGCGCCTCCGTCCGCCACCGACTTGTCGTCGAGACGAATCGAACCCACTGCGTCCAAGGCCGGCCACGAAGGAGCATCCGACGTGGCGGCGTCGATGGCGGGCGAACCGGGGCTGATCCCGAAGTCGGCGTTCGCCGTGTTCATGAACAGCGGGTTCGCCTGGCGCGAGTGCGAGTCGAGCCCCGTCGCGAGCGTGAAGTCCGAGACGAGCGCGTACGCGGTGGCGGCCATCCGAACCGGTGGCTGCAGGGTGGAGTTCCAGAACAGGTTGTGGTCGGAGACGAATCCCACCGACGAGGCCAGGTCCACCCACAGATCGTGGCCGTTCTGGGTGAGGCCGTTGTCCACCGAGATGCAGTTGTACACCCTGCCGCCCGGGGCGTTGCCCTCGAACGAGAAGCCGTCGATGAAGTTCGCGTACGCGACGTCGTGCACGTGCGATGTGTTCACCGCCCCGAGATGGTCGTAGCCGTGGTCGCCATTCGCAAATGAGATGTTGTTGTACGAGATGCAGTCGTTGGACGCGGTGGCGAAGTGCATGCCCGTGTCCTGATTGTGGTGCAGCCGGTTGCCGTGGATCGTGTTGTTGGGCGAACCGATGAGGTAGATACCGTTCGCCTGGCGGATGGTCGGATGCGCGTTGCGAGCGCACTCGTTGTTGCGAACGATGCAACCTGTAGAACCGGCGGTGCCGCTCGCCGTGAGCCCAATGCCGTGGAAGTTGGAATCGGTGACCCGGTTGCCCTCGATCACGCAGTTCTGGCTGCCCACCGCCTGGATGCCGTAGCTGTTGGCAAACGTCACCGTGTTGTTGGCGATGATCAGGTCGTTGCAGCTGAAGATATTGACGCCGCGGTCATTCGTGCGGGTGATCTCGAAGCCATCAATGGTGACGAACTGCTTGGTGGACATGGTGAACGCGTAGCTGCGACGCGACACCTGGACCAAGTGCGTGCCGGGATCGCTGCCGCCGAGGTTCACGTACAGGCCCTCCCCGGCCACGCGACGGAACGTGTTGACCGGGAGCGAGGCCGGCGCGACGGTGGACGGCGTGAGCCGAACGCCATCCACGAGCACCTGTGTGGTGACCCAGTCGGCGCTCGCCGCGCGGAACACGCTGCCGCTCGAAAGCGCCCAGTTCGCGACACCCGAGAGGTCGTCGGAGCCGTCCATGATGACGCCCGGTCCGGTGGCACGGAAGGCGAACGGGAAGCCCGCGGCGCCCGAAGTGGGGACGCTGACCTGCTCGCGGTACACGCCAGGCTTCACGAGGATCGTGACGTCCGCTCCCTTGTTGGCGACCATGGCGCCGTTGATGGTCTTGAACGGCTGCAGCTCGGTGCCGATGTTGAGGTCGCTCGCGGCCAGATTGTCGCCATCGACGTAAACGGTCGCGGCCTGGGCGCTGGAGGCGGCCACCGCGAGCGCGGCCGAGAGAATGGCCGTGCGCGTGAAGCGCTGGAGCGCGGCGGGAACGAGTCGCAATGACAGAGTCAGAGGCATGGGAGCCCTCGGGGTGGGAGTACCACGAGACGGAGAGTGAGGCCTTTGTGCAGAGCTCAGGGATACGCGCGCACGTGCGGAGGGCGGGCGGTGGGGTGCCGCAGTGAGCGCCGCGTGGGTCTATGAAGTGTAGAACAGGTTCAGAGTCGCACGCACAGCAAAAGTTAAGAATAAGAATATGATTCTCAGGGTGAGCGGCGCCGAATCGTGCAAATTGTCGATTGGCCTGCTCGCGCCAACGCACGTCACGGGCAACAAGGCGCCTGGCGACGCGGGAGTTCAGTCTGGGAGTAGTACGTTTTCCCTGACGCAACTACGCTGGATGAACTCGCACATCTCTCTCTCGAGTCCTCGCAGGATGGTCCGGCGCGCTCACGGCCGGCAGTGCGGCAGGCGCAACCTCACGAAGTCCGGCCCTCTCACGCTCGAGCTAGAATCTCACGACGCGGCGGACGAACTCGGTCCCACCCACGCGAACCCGGGCGAAATAGAGGCCCGTCGCCGCCGGGCGGCCGCTCATGTCGAGGCCGGTCCAGCGCAGCCTCACCCGGCCCGCGCTGGCCGTGCGGGCCTCGGACCACACCCGGCGGCCCTGGGTGTCGTAGATGCCCCAGTCCACGCGCTCGTCCGAAGGCAGCGTGAGTGAGAAGTCCACCGCACCGGCCGAAGGCATGGGGTAACCAGTCGAGAGCGCGAGCACGTCGAAGGACTCCCCTGCTGAGGCGAAGTGGCTGACGGTCGTCCGCTCGGGCTTCTTCGCCTGGATCTGCGTCGCGCTGGCACCCGCGAGAGCGTTCTGGGCGGTGAACGTGAAGCGGGTGCTTGAAGTCTGGGCCGGTGTCTGCCAGCTGAACGTGGCGCTCGTGTTGTCGGGACTCACGACGAAGGTCGGTGCGTCCGAGTTGTCGGGCAGATTGTCGTGCCTCATGGAGAACGAGGTGATCGCATCGCCGTCAGGGTCGACGGCGGTGACCGTGAATGTCACCAGAGTGCCGTACCTGGCGAAGACGTATGCCGGGCTCACGACGACCGGGGCAAGGGCCGCGGGCGGGACATACTCGAACGCGCCCATGTCGGCGAACGTCACGGGGCCGTTACCCGCGTTCGGGATCGACGGGTCATCGACGCGAATGGCGCTCACGGCGTCGAGCGCCGGCCACGACGGTGCACTCGACGAGGCGGCATCGATCGCCAGCGAGCCGGTGGTCAG
>CAZADU010000135.1:0-5040 GCA_964483945.1 uncultured bacterium | reverse complement strand
CCTCGGTCCTCACTCCCGCTCTCCAGAGGGTGATCGCCCCGGAATCCGTTCGGTCAATTTGACGCTCGGCCCGACCCTCCTCTAGTCTGCGACGTTCTATCCCTTGTAGTCCCCGCACGTTCCCGAGGTCGAGCTTCCATGAAGCGCACGTTCCAGCCGAACAATCGGCACAAGCACAAGACGCACGGCTTCCGCGCCCGGATGAGCACCAAGGGCGGTCGGAAGGTGCTCGCTTCCCGTCGCAAGCAGGGTCGCAAGCGCCTCACCGTGTCGTCCGACCGCTGAGCGGTAACCGAACGACATTCCGAACCGCCTCTGACCCCGTTGGACCGGCGAGAGCCGCGACCCTTCGGGCACCGGGCGGCCACGCGCGGCCGGATTCGGACCGCGCGGCCCACACGCTGGCGGCGACCGACCGATCCTTTGCCGCGATGAGCGACAAGCCCTCTGAGCGGCTCCTGCCGGCGAATCGCCTGACCAGTGCCCGCGACTATGCGCGCGTGCGCGGTGAGGGGATGGCCTACCGCGGAAGGACCTGTCTGCTGCTGGTGCTCACAGCAGCGGGCGAGACCAGCCGGGTGGGGTTCATCGCCAGCAAGCGAGGGGTGGGCGGAGCGGTGCAGCGCAATCGCGCGCGGCGCCGCCTGCGGGAGATCGTCCGGCGCCGCTGGGCCCGAGTCCCCCCACAGGGATACCTGCTCGTGTTCATCGCCTCGCGCCGCACTCTTGATGCACCCCACCAGTTGCTCGCCACCGACGTGGAGACGCTGCTCGCCCACGCCGGTGCGCTCGCTCCACTCCCGGTCTGACATGCGACGAGTGATGCTGCTCGCCATCCGCGCCTACCAGCGCCTAGCACCTCCCGCGGTCCGCGGGAGCTGCCGCCACTTCCCCTCCTGTTCCGAGTACGCGCGCGAGGCCATCTCGCGTCACGGCTCGCTGCGCGGCATTTGGCTCGCGCTGCGACGACTCGGACGATGCCACCCGCTCGGGACCGCGGGTGTGGACCCGGTGCCCTGATCATGGATCGTCGTACCATCATCGCCCTGTTGTTGTGCCTGCTCGTGTTCGCGGGATTCACCGCGCTGCAGATGCGCTTTGCCCCGAAGCCCGCGTCGACGCCGGCGGCACCTCTGACGCAGCCCGCGCCCGCGCCAACGGTGTCGGGCTCGCCCGCCGGCACGCCCGCAACCGCCGAGACCCCGGCACCGGTATCCGCGGGCAGCGCGTCGCTGGTTCCCGCCGCTCCGGCGGTCGAGGAGCGCGAGTACGTTCTGGAAACACCGCTCTATCGCGCCACGTTCAGCAACATCGGCGCGCGGCTGCGCAACGTCGAGCTCAAGCGCTATTCCGCCGCCTGGGGCAACACGCGTTACGCAGAGAACGCGGGTAAGCGCCCCAAGCGCGGCGACGAGGTACCCTCCGGGGACCGTGTCGAGTTTCGCGGAGAACCGCTGTTCGCGATGGACCTGTTCTCGGGTGCGGCGCGTCGCTCGCTCGCCAGCGTGCCGTTCGCGGTCGTGGAGAGCACGGACGCCTCAGGCGCCGTGGCGGCGCTGCAGTTCGTGGCGCGCGATTCGGCGGGACTCGAGGTGCGCCAGACCTGGCGCGTGCGAACCGACTCGTACCTGTTCGACCTCGAGGTGGCGGTCGGCGGGGCGCCGGCCGGCTCGGCGGACTGGCTGCTCACGACGCGTTCGTGGCCGCTGCTCAACGAGGACAACCTCGAGCAGGAATCACGCTCCGTGCGCTCCATCGGCCTGGTCGCGAACAAGCTGCACAGGGACGGCGCACAAGGGCTGATCGGCAAGAACGAGAAGTTGCGCGATGGCGCGGTCCGCTGGGCGGGCGTGCAGTCGCACTACTTCTTGGGCCTTATCGCTCCCATCGGCGCGCCGGGCCGCGCCGCCGTGTCGCGCGGTGCGAGCTACGCGCCCACCGCGGACGAGTTCGCGCGGCTGCCCAAGGGCTCCAAGCCGACCCAGCCGGTCGCCGAGGCCACGCTGGTCATGGCCGCGCCAGCCGCGGGTGCGCAGCGCTTCGCCGTGTACTTCGGACCGGCCGATTACTTCTCGCTCGCCAAGCTCTCGGGTGCAGGCAAGCTCGGAAGCCTGGGCCTCGAGAAGGCCGTGGACCTGGGCATGGAATGGATGCTGCCGTTCAGCTACCCGCTGCTGCAACTGCTGCGGCTGCTCGATTCGTGGGTTCGCAACTTCGGCGTGGCCATCCTGCTGCTCGCCACGGTCGTGCGGCTCGTGCTGCACCCGCTCAACATGAGCAGCATGAAGAGCATGCGCGCGATGCAGAAGCTGCAGCCCGAGATGGAGCGCCTCAAGGAGAAGTACAAGAACAAGCCCGAGGCGATGAACGCAGCCATCATGGCGCTGTACAAGGAGAACAAGGTGAACCCGGCGGGCGGCTGCCTGCCGATGCTGCTGCAGATGCCGCTGTTCTTCGCGCTCTATGCCGTGCTGTTCAATGCCATCGACCTTCGCCAGGCACCGTTCGTGGCCTGGATCCACGACCTGTCGGCGCCGGACCACGTGGGTTCGATCGCCGGGTTCCCCATCCGTGTGATGCCGCTGATCATGGGGGCGACGGGCTTCCTGCAACAGAAGCTCACGCCGACCCCGCCGCAGCAGGCGATGACGATGTACCTGATGAATTTCTTCATGCTGTTCATCTTCTATGGCTTGCCGTCCGGTCTGGTGTTCTACTGGACGGTGATGAACCTGTACACCGCGTTGCAGCAGTGGATGGCGCTGCGCGGTGACGACGGGGTGGTCGTCCCCGCCGGAACAGGTTCGGGGCGCGGGAAGCACTGACCGCGCAGCGGACCCCTGGCGAGCACCTTCGGGTGATTCGTGAGGGACCGGTTCACGACGTTCGGTATGGCAGACGGGTGCCATGCCGAACTAGAGTCTCCCGTCGTTTCGATACGGCCTCGCGGGCCGCACCGCCCCGGAAGATCGTGCGCTCCCCATGCGCACGGGACTCCCGGGCTCTCCCGCTCGCCGGCGGCGAATGACGTTCCCGAGGGAGCGTCCGTCGCGCCGCGCGCGTGGTGCGCCATGAGGCATCACTTCCACCCGCACCGGGACGCAGCGCCCCGGACCGCGAGACCCGCGCGCATGCGTCGCGGGTCGCGCGACAGGCGCGCGTCAGGCAGGGGCAATCCGATGGCTGGTTCATTGTATGAAGGCAAGTCGTTCGACGAGGCAGTTCGCAAGGGTCTCGAGGCGCTGCGCCTCACGCGCGCAGAGGCGGTGATCACGACGGTCGAGGAAGGCAAGAGTGGGTTCCTGGGAATCGGCTCGCGCCCGTTCAGGGTGAGCGTCGCGCGGCGACCCGGCGGCGTGATCAAGGAACCGGCGGAGCGCGAGGATCGAGCCACTCGCCGGCCCGCCGGCCGTGACGATCGTGGCGGTCGCGGTGGCCGTGGCGGTCGGGAGGAGCGTCCAGCCCGTGGCGGTGATCGGCCGGCGCGAGCCGGCCGCGACGAGCGTCCTGCCAAGGAAGCCGCCCCGTCTCAAGAGCGTCCCGCCCGTGAAGAGCGCGGTGGGCGCGGACGGCGTGACGAACGAGCGGCTCGCGAGGAGCGGCCTGCACGTGAGGAGCGCGCACCGCGTGCGGAGCGAGTGGCTCGTGAGGAAAAGCCTGCTCGTGAGGAGCGAGCGCCCCGCGAGGAACGCCGTCCGACGCAGGCTCACTCGCCCGTGCCACCGGCCGTGATGGCCGAGGAGGGCGATGATTCGCCGCGCAAGCGCCGTCGGCGTGGCCGTCGTGGCGGCCGAGGCCGTCGCCGCGGCGGACCGGGTGGTGAGGGCGAGTCCGAGGGTGCGCCGGAGATGGCCGGCATGCGGCACGAGCCGTCGTCCGTGAGGCCCGTGAGCGAGCCGTCGCCCATGGCACCCGCCGCGATGTCTCCGCCCGAGCCGTCGCGTCCGACCCCGGTGCGTGTGGAGCCCGCTCGCATGGAACCGCTGCGCGTGGAGCCGACGATGCTGTCGCCCTCGCCGGTCGAGGCTGAGGCGTATGCCTCTGCCCCCGCGGCGCGCGAGCAGCGTGCGCCGCGTGAGGAGCGTGCGCCGCGCGAGGAGCGTGCGCCGCGTGAGGAGAGAGGTGCGCGTCGAGCGTCTTCCGACACGGTGTCGCCGGAATTGTCGGGCGAAGACCTACTCGCGACCAGTCGCAAGATCACCGAGGAACTGCTGCGCGCCATGGGCTTCGAGCCCAAGGTTCAGGTGCGCGCGGATGGCGACCGTGTGGATGTCACGGTCGAGGTCGAGCGCGACGGCGAACTGCTGAACGGCCGTCAGGGTGAGACGCGGCTGGCGCTGCAGCACCTGCTCAACCGCTTCCTCAACCGTGGCGATGGCTCGCGCTACCATCTGCAGCTCGAGGTGAACGACTACTGGCAGCGTCGCGAAGTGGAGCTGGCCGACCTGGCGAAGCAGATGGCCGACGACGCCGTGACGCGAACAGCCGAGGTGGTGACGGCGTACCTGAACTCGCAAGAGCGCCGCATGATCCACGTTACGCTCAAGGAGGACGCGCGCGTGCGCACGTTCTCGCTGGGTGACGGCATGCTCAAACGCGTCGCCGTCGCGCCTGCGGACTTCCCGGAACGCACGGAAGACAACAGCGCAAGCTGACCCGGTCACGACCAGCGACTCGTGAGCGCCCGGCTCGGCTTCGGCTGAGCCGGGCGCTGCTTCTTGAGGGGAGCCCCGCCTTGCAGTCACTCGACGACACCATCGCCGCCATCGCCACTGCCCCCGGGGCCGCCGGATTGGCGGTGGTGCGCGTAAGCGGGCCGGCAGCGATCGCGCTGGCGGACGGCGTGTTCAGGGTAGTACGCCGCTGGCGCTCGCGACCGGCCACACGCTGCACCATGGCTGGGCGGTGGCACGCGACGCGGCGGTGGTGTCGCGTCTGGACGAAGTGGTGGCTGCGGTCTTCCGCGCGCCGCGCTCGTACACGGGCGAGGACACGGTGGAGTTCTCCTGCCACGGTGGCGGCGTGCCGGCGCGGCGTGTG
>CAZADU010000134.1:0-2397 GCA_964483945.1 uncultured bacterium | reverse complement strand
CCGCAACCGCCTCGGCCGCGCGATGGTGAAGAAACTCAAGGTGTATGCGGGCCCGCAGCATCCGCACGCCGCACAGCAGCCCGAAGCCTGGGCCATCGAAGGCTGAGAGGGGATCCCATGACAGCGACGACGACGAAGCCCCTGACCGGCCGGCGGAAGGAAGCGGTGGCGCGCGTGCGTCTGCTGCCAGGTTCGGGTCAGACGTTCGTGAACGGCAAGAGTGCCAAGGACTATCTGCGCCGCGAGACGCTGGTGTTGCACGCGCTCAAGCCGCTGGTGGCCGTGAACATGGTCGACAAGTACGACCTGCACGCCCGGGTCTCGGGCGGCGGGCTCACGGGCCAGGCGGGCGCGATCCGCATGGGCATTGCACGCGCGCTGGTGCGCCTGGACGAGAGCCTCAGGGGCCTGCTCGGCCGCGAGGGCTACCTGACGCGCGATGCACGCATGGTCGAGCGCAAGAAGTACGGACAGCCGGGAGCGCGCAAGCGGTTCCAGTTCAGCAAGCGCTAGGTTCTAGTCCGGCTGTACCCATCTCACACGCCCCGCCGACGTGCCGGGGTCCCGTACCCGCCAGCGGCGGGTGCTCAACGGGAAGGCGCGACGAGTCCGGCGGAGCGGAGGAAGAACCCCTCAGGAGGTCATCCGTGGCCGAGATCAGCATGAAGGACCTGCTCGAAGCGGGTGTGCACTTCGGGCATCAGACGCGACGCTGGAATCCGCAGATGAAGAAGTTCATCTTCATGGAGCGGAACGGCATCTACATCCTCGACCTGCAGAAGACGCTCAAGTGCATCTCGGATGCGCGGGCCGTCATCACCAAGGTCGTGCGCGGCGGCGGGCACGTGCTGTTCGTGGGCACGAAGAAGCAGGCCAAGCTGATGGTCGCCGAGGACGCCGGGCGCTGTGCGCAGTACTACGTGACCGAGCGCTGGTTGGGCGGCATGCTCACGAACTTCAAGACGATCCGCACCAGCATCAAGCGACTCAAAGAATTAGATGCCATGGTCGCCGACGGCACCATGGAGAAGCTCTCGAAAAAGGAAGTCTCGCGTCTGACGCGGGAGCGGGTGCGCCTGGAGTTCGCGTTCTCGGGCATCAAGGACATGCCGGGGCTCCCCGCACTGGTGTTCATCGTCGACACGAAGAAGGAGAAGATCGCGGTGGCCGAGGCGAACCGCCTGGGCATCCCGATCGTCGGCGTGGTGGACACGAATTGCGACCCGACGCTCATCCAGTTCCCGATCCCGGGCAACGATGACGCGCTGCGGGCGATCAAGCTGTTCACGGGCATGGTGGCGAACTCCGTGCTCGAGGCGCGCTCGATGGCCCTGGAGGGTGCCGACCAGGAGACCGTTTCGTTCGGGGGCGATTCCGCCGAGGCGGAAGCCGGAGTGGCGCCCGCGCAGGCCTGACCCGAACCCGATGACAGACTTCGACGCCCGTCCGCACAGGGACCCACCTTCGGCGGGTGCCGCGCGGGCGGGCGTTCCAACGAGCAGGGGAGTGTCATGACGATCACCGCGGACATGGTGAAGCAGCTCCGGGACATGACCGGAGCAGGCATGATGGACTGCAAGAAGGCGCTGGGCGAGGCGAACGGAGATCTGCAGAAGGCCATCGACGTGTTGCGCAAGTCCGGCATCGCGAAGGCCGAGAAGCGTTCCGACCGCGCCGCGTCGCAGGGCCGGGTCGCGTCCTACGTGCACGACAGCCGCATCGGTGTGCTGGTCGAGGTCAACTGCGAGACCGACTTCGTGGCGCTCACCGACGACTTCCAGCGGCTGTGCCGCGACCTGTGCATGCAGGCGGCCGCCGCGGGCGCCGACTACGTGCGCCGCGAGGAAGTGCCGGCCGAGCGTATTGCTCGCGAGCGCGACATCTACGCCGAGCAGGTCAAGAGCGAGGGCAAGCCCGCCGCGATCGTCGACAAGATCGTGGACGGCAAGCTCAACAAGTTCTACTCCGACGTATGCCTCATGGAGCAGGCCTTCATCAAGGACGACAAGAAGACCGTCGGAGACCTGGTGAAGGAGACGTCCGCGAAGACCGGCGAGAACATCGTGGTTCGCCGGTTCGTGCGGTTCCGCCTCGGCGCGGAGTAGTCGCTTGCGAGCGCGTCCGCAGCGCATCCTTCTGAAGCTGTCCGGCGAGCTGCTGGCCGGGACGGCCGGGCATGGCATCGACGACGAGATCCTGTCGATGCTGGCCGAGGAAGTGCGTGATGTGCACGCGCTCGGTGTGCAGATCGGCATCGTGCTCGGCGGTGGCAACATCTTTCGCGGCCTTGCGGGCAGTGCGCGCGGCATGGACCGGGTCGCAGCCGATCACATGGGCATGCTGGCGACGGTCATCAACAGCCTGTCGCTGCAGCATGCGCTCGAGCGGCGCGGGCTG
>CAZADU010000133.1:0-1887 GCA_964483945.1 uncultured bacterium | reverse complement strand
GCCGCGCTGGGTGCGTGGGTAGGGTGGATCGCCGGCGTGATCGCCGTGGGCCGCCCGCCATTCTAAGTTGGACGGGCCACCCGCTGTTCGTCTGCTGGAGTCATCACGGTTGCTTCGTGTCCGGGATGAGGCGGGGTGTCACCTCGATCACGAGGTCGCGTTTGCTCGCCTGGACGCTCTCATGCCGGAACAGCCAGCCCAGGAACGGCACATCGCCCAGCAGCGGCACCTTGGAGGTGGACTTCGTCAGTTCTTCGCTCAGCAGTCCGCCGATGATCACGGAGGCACCGTCCTTGAGGCGTACCGTGGTTTCGGCCTGACGAGTCGCCACCACGGGTAGGCTGTTGTCGGTGCCGCGGAAGGCGACGATGGTGCTCACCTCGGGCCTGATCTGCACCGTGATATAGCCGTCGGCATTGATCAGCGGCGTGATGGAGAGTTTGATGCCCACCTCCTCCATCTGCACCGTCTCGGTGGGTGCGGCCGCGCCGCCGGCGAACACCGTCTGGCTCGTGACGTAGGGAACGCGCTGGCCCGCAAGCATGCTCGCGGGCTTGCCGTTCAGGGTGACCAGCTTGGGCTGCGCCATCACGCGAGCGTTGCCGTCGCGGATCAGCATGTCGAGGAAGACGCGGAATGTCGTGGGCAGGCGCGCGAAATTGCCCAGCTTCCAGATGTCATTGGTGCCCGGCGTGTTCGGGATCAGCCGCTGCTGCAGCGACCCATCGGCCCCGACCGGGGGCGGCGGGCTCTCCTCGATGAACGTGAAGCCCTGCCGGGTCAGCAGGTCCCAGTCGACACCGAGCTCTTTGACCTGGTCCGTGTTCACCTCGACGATCCTCGCCTCGAGCATGACCTGCTGCGCGGGCTGATCGAGTACTTCCACGATCTCCTGGATTTCGGCGATCACACGCGGCGACGTCACCACGATGAGCCGGTTGCCACCGCGGTCCACCTGGATCTTGTCGGACAGCCCCGAGAGCGCCACCTGCATCTCGGAGGCATCGGCGTACTTGAGCGCGATCGTGTACGAGGACAGGCCGGTCTCGCTACTGAGTGCTTCCGGCTCGGCCACGAGGATCGAATTGCCGATGCGCTCGTAGGCGAGTCCGGCGGCTCGCACGACGAGGTTCACGGCCTGTTCAACCGGCACGTCCTTCAGGTGGATGGTGACCTTCCCGGCGGTCACGCCGGGGCCGGTCACGATGTTCAGGTCACCCTTCTCGGCGAGCAGCTTGAGCACGGCGGGCAGGTAGGCGTCATCGGCGTCCAGGCTGATGAGCTTACCGAGGTCCGGAGCGGCCATCGCCGGCCGAGCCCCGGTCAGTGTTAAGGCCGCGAGCGCGGCCAGCAGGAACAGCCTGGACAGAGTTTGTCTCACGTCACTCTCCGAGGTTACGGCGGTGCAGCACGAGTGTGGCATCCCCGCGGCGCAGAGTGACCTGCTCGCGGGAGATGCGCATCACCTGGAATTCATCGAACAACCCGCCTTCACGGACGGTCCACTCACGGCCGTTCCAACGCACCAGCGCGCGGGGATCGTTGTCCCACACGATCGCGGTCAGCACCGGAGCGGCGGGTGCGGGCGGGGCGATCGGGCGCTCACGCGGTGTGGACCGCGCCACGGAAGCTCCCGCCGTCGTTCGCGAGAACAAGAACGGGTCGCTCACACCCTTCGGCATCAGAGCACGGTCACGGCGCTCGAGCGCCCGGTCCACCTGCCGGTAGGCAGACGGGACCTCCACGTGCACGGGCTCGATACGCCAGCCGAACGCACCCGTCACGCCGAGCCCTTCGAACGTCTGCGTGACGACCAGCCCGAGTACGGCGAGCGCGATGATCGGTGAGATCCACCCCGGGCCGCGGTTCATCGGTCCGGCCCTCTTC
>CAZADU010000132.1:0-6860 GCA_964483945.1 uncultured bacterium | reverse complement strand
TGTCGCGACTCACTGGAGCAACCCGATCTGGATGCGCGGAGTCACCGAAGGGCAGCCCCCGGAACTTCAGTACTGGCATGCGAGCGAGCACCTCCAGATCAACTCGACCCAGTACCTTGCCGCCTTCAACGACAACGCGATCGCGATTGACATCAAGGGAGTGTTCGCACCCGCGAACCCGGCGGTGGACAGCCTACTGTTGTCCTGCCCGGAGCTTGCGGGCGTTGGTGACGGCGAGGGCTCCGACGGCGGAGTGCGAATGTCGATTACACGACTGCGCTGGGGCACGCCTCCGGTGGGCCTGCGGCTCGAGCTGCCGACGAAGTTGGTGGTGCGACTTGCGGTCTATGACATCGCTGGACGAAGACGGATGACGCTCCTCGATCGCGAGCTGCCTGCTGGCGTAACCGACGTGACGTGGGACGGGCGCGACGAGGCGGGGGCACGAGTTGCTAGCGGTGTCTACTTCATGCGACTCAGTTTCTCCTCGGGCTCGCGGGTGTCCAAGCTCGTGATGCTTCGCTAGCAAGCGGTTCCAGATGGCGATCGCTCAGGTCAGCTTTTTGCTCAGCATCAGCCTGTTGGCGTCAGGCATCGGGCCCAGAGTCGCGAATTCGGGAGAGGCACTTGCCGTCCGCGGCGCCGCTCAGGCGGATACCACGTGGATGTTCGGGTCAGGCGCAGCTTGGATTGACACTCCACCATGGTCGCGGCTCGATCCTCGATTTCGTAATTGGGCCGGCCGGCCGTCTATCCTGGACCCACTGACCCACCCTGTCGCGCCCAGGGCGCGACGGGACGGGACGTCGACAACGGAGGCGCCGATCGGAGACCCGAACCTCTGGGGAGCTAACGGGAATGTGGTCGACATGGCCCGAGCGGGAAACACACTGTACATCGCGGGGTCGTTCCGCTCGGTGGGGGAGAACACCGGCGGCTTCGTGCCCATTGATGCCCGAACGGGTGAGCTGCTGAGGCCATTCCCCAAAGTGGCGGGCTCCGTCCTAGTCATCGTGCCCGACGGCACAGGCGGCTGGTACATCGGGGGCGAGTTCACCGCGGTCGGTGGAAGGCCGCGATCCTGCTTGGCGCAGATTCGGTCCGACGGATCAGTGTCGGACTGGGATCCAAACGTGACCGGCTCGCCGGGCTACATCGACCCCCCACTCGTCGACGCGATCGCAATCCTTGGTGACCGAATCTACGTCGGTGGCGCCTTTCGTGAGATCGGCGGGCTGCCGCGGGTGAACCTCGGTTGCGTCGAAGTTCGCACGGGTGTGGTGCAGGACTGGAATCCAGTCACACATGTAGACGGATGGGTGTGTGCGTTGGCCGTCCACGACTCCACCGTCTATGCGGGGGGCCTGTTCACCAGCATTGGCGGCCAACCGCGCAGCTATCTGGCGGCTATCGATGCCGCCACGGGCATGGTCACGCCGTGGATGCCGAACCCAGACTACGCTGTGCTGACGATGCTTGTCCGCGGTGACACCTTGCTCGTGGGGGGGCAGTTTGGCACGATCAGCGGCGGCTTTCGCCCGTATCTGGCGGCTTTGGACATTCACACCGCGCTGCTGCTGCCCTTCAACGCGAATCCGAGCGGGATCTATGTGGACTACGTCCCGACGCCACGCGTGGAGGCACTGGCGCTGGCCGGCGACACGCTCTACGTGGCCGGAAACTTCACCCAGATTGGTGGAGATTTCCGGCCGAGCCTTGCTGCCCTGAACGTCACGACCGGGACCGCACTTGCATGGGCTCCGGACACCCTGGGGCCGCGGTACGAAGGCTTCCCGCCCCCGGTCTGCCAAACTCTGGCGGTGAACAGCGAGGCGATCTACGTGGGCGGCTGGTTCGAGAGCGTTGAAGGCCAGAGCCGGCCATTCGTGGCTCGATTGAGCAGAGAATCGGGCGCTGTGAGCGAATGGAATCCGAAGCCTGACCTCGCTGTCTACGCGCTGGCTGTTCTCGGGGACACTGTGTACGCGGGCGGAAGGTTCAGCCTGGTGGGCGAGTGGAAACACCGCGCCGGGATCGCTGCGATTGATCTCACTACCGGGACCGTGAAGCCCTGGAACCCTAACCCGGACGGGGTCATCTGCACTGCTGTGGCAGTGAGCCGCGGTCGGGTGTTCGTGAGCGGCGACTTCGCGAACATCGGGGGCGTGCCGAAGCCGCGTCGCTACCTGGCCGCGCTTGACACCGTGAACGGGGAGGCAACCGACTGGGATCCTGGGGCCAACTCTGTCGCCGATGCCATGATGCTCGCTGGTGACACGCTGTACGTCGGAGGCTGGTTCACGGAGCTAGGTGGCCAGCCTCGAAACTACCTCGCCTCGATCGACGCTACGACCGGCGCGGTCACGTCCTGGGATCCAGCGCCGAACAACATCGTTCTCGCGATGGCGCGGACTGAGAAGACACTCTATTTCGGCGGCCTGTTCTACCGTCTCGACAACCAATTGCGTCGAGGAGTCGCCGCCGTGGACGCGACCACCGGTGCGGTCACACCCTGGACTGCGGGTACGGACATCATCACGGTCAATGCGCTGCTCGCGAACGGGAACACCGTCTACGTCGGTGGAGGGTTCAGCCAGATCGGCGGACAACCGCGAACCAGTCTCGCCGCGCTTGACGCGAGGACTGGCGAAGTCACGCCCTGGTACCCGCAGCTCACCGTGTGGGGAACCCCTACGCGAGTCCGGGCGCTTGCCATGCACGAGGGACGCCTCTATGTGGGCGGGGATTTCGGCAGCATTGGCGGCCAGCCGCGCATCTGCCTCGCGGCGGTGGACACTTCGACCGGCCTCGCCACCGACTGGGACCCCGGCGTGGACGGCCTCGTCTGGTCTCTTGCTGCCGATGCGAACACGCTCTTTGTCGGCGGAGGCTTCACACGCGCGGGGGGGCTCCCCGCCGAAGGGCTGGCGGCCTTCTCCTTCGCTCTGGATCCAACGCCTGCACCTGTTTCATTCCAACTCGCGCAGAGTGTTCCGAACCCTGCGCAATCGAGCGCGCTCGTCCGGTTCACGTTGCCGCAATCCGGCCACGTGACATTGTCGATCTACGACCTGCAGGGGCGGCATGTTGCCACGCCGCTCGACCATGTGCTCGAAGATGCAGGGCCGCACGACGTGCCCGTACGGTGTGCTGGTTGGAAACCCGGGATCTACATCTATCGACTCGAGGCTGGGGGCCGTTCCGCGACGCGAAAGATGATCGTCCTGAACTGAAGGCGACGAGCGCAAGGATGCCGGATCGAGCGTTCCGACGGCCGTCATTAGGAGCACAGCCTTCCACCGCGCGGTACCGGCGGGTGTCCCCGGTCGCTCGCGTCAGCCGGCCTCCCGGTGCCTCGCCTCGTACGCGCGGTACTGGAGCGCCTCGGCTAACCGCGGCGCGGTGACCTGCTCGTCGCCGGACAGGTCAGCGCTGGTGCGCGCGGCCCTGAGTTCCTCGGAGGCGAGCGCACCCACCTTGATCTGCAGGTCGAGCCAGTCGAGGATTGGTCCCGACACGTGCGCCGAGTAACGCTCGAGGTCGCGGGGCCCGCACTTGCAGCCGCGCTTGGGCTGCCCGAGCGAGTCGCACGGGCAGCATTGCGGTGCGGCTGAATCGCTAGATCACTGGCGCCGCCCCGCTCGCGCGCGATACGATTACCTGCGGCGATTCCCCTCCAACATGACCCAAGCCCGGCGCCAGCGTGATCCCCCCCGCGGCGCTCAGGCCCCTGTTTCCCGATGGCAGCCCCGCACCCTTGCTGAGGAGCCCCCGTGGCACCCCCCGAGCCTCGCCGAGCGCCGGCCCCAGGCCTGCTGCCCGCACTAGCACTGCTGCTCGTGTTGGCCGCGCCAGCACAGGCACTGCGCGTGGTGAACTACAACATCCTCAACTACCCGGGCACCACCGGTGCCGCGCGCGACCCCTTGTTCCGCACCGTGCTCCAGCCGCTCGCGGCCGACATCGTGGTCGTGGGCGAGATGCAATCCGACGCGGGCTGCACACAATTCCTCGCCAGCCTCAACACGATGGAGCCGGGCCAGTGGGCCCGCTCCGCGTTCATGAACGGCAACGACACCGACTCCGAGCTGTTCTACAAGCCCTCCCGGGTGGAACTCGTCGGCCAGTGGGCGTTCTACCCGAACGCGGCAAACCTGTTGCGCTTCGTGCACGTCTACCGTCTCCGTCCTGTAGGTTACGGCGCGGCTGCTCCCGAGATCCGCCTCTACGCGCTGCATCTGAAAGCCTCGCAGGGGTTCGAAGCACAGCGACTCGCCGAGGCGGCGGGCTTGCGCGACTCGCTCAACGCGCTCCCGCCCGGCACGCACGCGCTCGTGGTGGGCGACTTCAACTTCTACTCGGGGACCGAGCCGGGCTTCCTGAAACTCCTCGAATCGCAGGCCGACAACGACGGCCGCGTCTACGACCCGCTCGGCCTGCAGGGCATCGCGTGGCAGGACAACACGTCGATGCGGTCCGCGTGGACCCAGTCGCCCTGCAAGACGGGCGATACGGGCTGCGCCAGCGGGGCCGCCACTGGCGGTATCGACGACCGTTTCGACCTGATCCTGCCCACGTACAACTTCCAGGACGGCGCCGGGGTCGAACTGGTCGCGAGCACCTACGTGTCCGTGGGCAACGACGGTCTGCACCACAACAACAGCATCATGGACCCGCCCACCATCCCCGAGGGCGCGGCCTACGCCTCGGCGCTGCACTCGGTGAGTGACCACCTGCCGGTGCGGGTGGACCTGAGCCTGCCGGCCATGCTCTCGGTGACACCGGCTTCGCTCGCGTTCGGCACCGTGATCGCGGGCGCAGGCTCGGAACTCTCACTCGACGTCGGCAACCCCGCGAGCGTTCCCGGCGAGGCGCTGCAGTACCTGCTCACGCCGACGACGGGATTCCTCGCTCCGGGTGGGGCACAGATCGTGACCGCGGGCAGCACGAACTCGCATGGCATCGGGCTCGTCACGAGTACGCCGGGAGCAAAGCTCGGCACGCTTCAACTTAGCAGCAACGCCCTCGAGAACCCGAACCGAAGCGTCTCCCTGAGCGGCACGGTGTTGCGTCACGCCGTACCCTCGCTGGATTCGGCCAGCGTGCTGGCGGCCGCCGCTCTGGACTTCGGCACGCACGAGTCGGGAGCGTTCTCATCACTCGCGGCTCGGGTGCACAACCACGGTCACGACGGGCTGCAGGCGCGGCTCCATGTCACCGCCGCGGCGATGAGCGGCGGTGGCGGCCGGTTCGGCTTGAGCGGCGCGGTGCCCCAGTTGCTGGGCGGCATCGGCGCGACTTTCCAGGTCACGTTCGATGACGCGGGCGCCACCGCGGACTCCACCTACACCGCCACGCTGACGTTCACAAGTGGCGATGAGCCGCTGCCGGGAGCGCTGGGCGCGCCGACGCTCAGCGTTTCGCTCGCGGCACGCCGGCAGAGCGCGGCGGTCGCGGTCGGGCCCAACCTGCCCACGGCGACGCTGCTGCTGGCACCCGCGCCCAACCCGCTCGCGGGCGAGAGCGTGCTGCGGTTCGACCTCGCTCAGGCGGGCGAAGCACGTCTCGAAGTATTCGATGCCGCAGGCCGCCGTGTGGCGTCTTTGTTGCGGACGGCGCTCGAGCCGGGGCGGTACACTTTGCGTTGGAACGGCCGTGGCGACGGCGGTGACGCGCTCGGCGCCGGGCTCTACTTCGTCCGGCTGACCACTCGCGGCATGCGTCCGCAGACGGCGCGGCTCGTCATCGTGCGATGACGGCGCGGGGCAGGACGGCCGGGCCGTGCGGCTGTACCAGGAGACTCCCGATCCGATGACGAGCACCCCGCGACGCACCGCTCAAGCCCACCGGCTCCGCCGGCGTCTCGCGTCGGGATTCGCCCTCACCGGACTGCTTGCCGCACTCGCCGCCACGCCCTCGCACGCGCTGCGCGTCGTCACCTGGAACCTGCTGTTCTACGACGACGCGGCGGTGCCCGTGCGCCGGCCGCACATGCTGCAGATCCTGCCGGGGCTGGCACCCGACGTGATGGTCGTGCAGGAGCTGCTCACCGCCCCGGCCGCGGACTCGTTCGCCAACCTGCTCAAGGCCACGCTGCCGGCCCGCGTCTGGAAGGGTGGCAGTTCGACGTTCCTGCTCAGCACGCAGAGTGCCATCTACTACGACTCGCTCGCGGTCAGCATCAGCAACTTGAGTGCGGTGAGCACCGGCGGCCCGCGCCAGGTGCTGGTCGCCCTCGTGCGCCCCAACGGCTACCGCGCCAACGCCGCATCCTTCCGCGTCTACAGCATGCACTTCAAGGCCGGAGACGGCAGCGCCACGCCCAGTGATTCGGCCACGCGCACGATGGAGTGCACGAACCTGCGAAACACACTCAACGCCGCACCCGCGGGCACGAACCTGCTGCTGGGTGGCGACAGCAACTTCTACGGCTCCTATGAGACGGGCTACACCCGGCTCATCGAGTCGCAGGCCGACAACGACGGCCGGCTGCGCGACCCGCTCGCGCTCGCGGGCGTCTGGAACAACGCCGGCTACGCGCCGTACCACACGCAATCGCCGTGCGCGGGCTCACCGTGCGTGGGCAGCACGGGCGGCATGGACAACCGTTTCGACATCATCCTGCACTCCTACAGCCTCAACGACGGGCTCGGCCTCGACGTGGTGGCGGGCGGGCTCCCCGGCGGCTACGGCACCTACGGCAATGACGGGCTGCACTTCAACCAGTCCATCGACGGTGGCGGTGTGAACTCGGCCGTGGGCCTCGCGGTGGCCTCGGCACTGCGACAAGCGGCCGACCACCTGCCCGTGATCGCCACGCTGCAGTTGCCCGCCAAGCTCTACTGCGAGAGCGAGCTGGA
>CAZADU010000131.1:0-3326 GCA_964483945.1 uncultured bacterium | reverse complement strand
CGCCCATGTCCACCAAGCGCCCGATCGCGGTGGCGGCGTCGTTGGTGTGGAGGGTCGAAAGCACCAGATGTCCGGTCAGCGCTGCCTTGACCGCGATCGAGCCGGTATCGATGTCGCGAATCTCGCCGACCATGATGATGTTGGGGTCCTGCCGCAGGAACGACCGGAGCGCCGCGCTGAAGGACAGCCCGATACCCTCGTTGACCAGCACTTGGTTGATGCCATCGATGTTGTATTCCACCGGATCCTCGGCGGTCAGCACGTTCACCTCGGGCGTGTTTACGCGCGACAGCGCCGAGTAGAGCGACGTGGTCTTGCCGGAACCGGTCGGACCGGTCACCAGCACCATGCCGTACGGGTTCATGATCGCGGCCAGGAACTCCTTCATGGCGGCGGGCTCGAACCCGAGCTTCTCGAGATCGATGTTGAGGTTCGTTTTGTCGAGGATTCGCATGACGATCTTCTCGCCGAAGATCGTCGGCAGCGCGCTGACGCGCAGGTCGATCGTACGATTGATGACCTTGATCTTGATGCGGCCGTCCTGTGGCACGCGGCGCTCGGCGATATCGAGGTCGGCCATGATCTTGAGGCGCGAGGTCATTGCCGCTTTGAACTTGTACGGCGGCGACATCATCTCCTGCAGCGCGCCGTCAATGCGGAACCGCACGCGCATCGACTTCTCATACGGCTCGATATGGATGTCCGAGGCGCCTTTGCGCACGGCGTCCGAGATAAGCGAGTTCACCAGCTTGACGATGGGGGCCTCGTCCATCTGGCCGGCGCCTTCGTTGTCTGGGCTCTCCTCCTCCTCGACCACCGCGAAGTCGTCTTCGAACCCCTTCATCACGTCGGCCATGGTGCCGGCCGAGTCGTAGGCGCGATCGAGCGCCTTCTTGACCGCGGCCTCCGAGGCCACACGTGGCTCGACGTCGTAACCGGTGATGAACTTGATGTCGTCGATGGCAAAGATGTTGGACGGGTTCACCATCGCCACCACGAGCTTGCGCCCGCTCTTCGACACGGGCAGCGCCATGAACTTGGTGGCCACGTCTCCGGGCAACAGGCGCGTCAGTGCCGGATCGGGCTCGAATGCCTTGAGGTCGATCGCCGGGCAGTTGTACAGGCGCGCGAGGAACTCGAGCAGCTGCTCCTCGCTGATCGCCCCGATCTTCACGAGGTTGCCCGTGATCGATCCGCCCGCGGTCTTCTGTTGCTGCGCGGCCTTCACGAGGGCGTCCTCGTTGATGATGTGCGCCTGGAGCAGTTTTTGGCTGATGTCTTCGACCACGTCGATCCCCGATGGGATGGAGACGTCTCCGGCACGCTGATGAGGCGCACCGGAGCGTGAGTGACTGTCCGCGTCGCGCCGTGCACCACCGCGCGGGGCGGCGATGCAGACGGCAAGCACGACGATGCAAGCCGAGAGCCGGCATGCCGGACTCGCGCTCGTTATCGGGCGGGCGGCCTGCCGCCTTGAACGCTATTCCGCACGGTCCCTCACGAGAGGACGATGCGGGCCGCACTCCTGGCGTGTGCGGAACGCACGCTCAGCGCACCACATACACGTGCGGGCGCATCTTTTCGAGCAACCGGCTCCCGATCCCGGGCACGCCGAGCAGCTCGTCCGGCGAACGGAACGGGCCGTGGCGCTCGCGGTGCTCGACGATGCGCCGCGCGAGGACCGGACCGATGCCGGGCAACCGGTCCAACTCGGCGACCGTGGCCTGGTTGAGCTCGGTGACGTTCGCGGCATCCGCCGTGGCGCGAGCGGGAAGTTCGGCCGCCGGTCCACTGCGCGACGGGTCGGCCGGCGGCGGGGCCGGCCCCGGCAGGGCTGCGGGTGGCGCCCAGGAAGGGCCGATTGCACGGGTCCAGTCGTGGAGCGTGCCCACCAACAGCAGCACCATGAACCAGCGCGCACCCCGCCGCTCCGCAGGCGTGAGTTCCGGCATGCGCTCTCCGCGGGGGGGTCGTGCGAGGGGGGCGCGGGGGAACTCGTCAGTTGTAGAAAGGCCAGGACAGCTCGAACCGGAATTGTTGCCCAGAGCCCACGGCCGGCGTGCCGGGGAACGGACTGCTGGGGTCGGTCCAGACTTGAGCTCGGGCGACGTCCTCGAGATTCATTGAGCGGAACACCATGCGGGCGTCACCCAGTTCGAGTGTCGCGGTCGCACCGTACGTCCAATAGGCCGGCAGCGGCACCGGGCGTGTGAAGTAGCCCGGCAGTGGCTCGGTTTCGCGCTCGCCCACCCACGCGGCCTCGCCGCGCAGCCGCACCCCGAGATCGTTCTGGAAGGCCCTGAAGCGTACCTCGAGCCCGCCGCGCGCGCCCTGTGCGGCGTCCACCAGCGCCTGCACGCCGGCCGGTCGCACGCGCGTGTGGAGCACGCCATCCACGCCGAACGCCCCGCGCCGGGCACCGGCCATGAGGACCAGCATCGCATCCTGCACGCGCTCGGGCTCGGGCGCCCAACCCAGCCGCAGCGACACGTCGCGCACAGGCGAGCGCTGGAGGAGTGCTCGCTGTCCCGTCTCGAGTGCCACACCCGAAGCGTCGAACCAAGTGCGCTCGGCGCTCCCGGCGCGGAACCCCGCGCCCGCGGCCCACGTGTCCTGCACGAACGGGCTCACGCCGGGTGCCAGATCGCTCCAGATCGGGGTGACGATGCGGCTGGCGTGCACCCGCCACTGGCGAGTGGCCGGGCCCAGCCGCCACACGGCGGACGGGACCAGCTGCCAGCGCTCGGCGGCGCGCGCCGCCGCGTCGACATGGCCGCCGCCCAGCTGAAGCTCGACCTGCCCGCCGAATAGCGGACGGCGTTCGCGGGCCGCGAGCCACACCGTGCGCTGGCTCGCCTGCGTGGCGTTGAGCCCCGACAGGAAGTCATCGCTACGACGGACCTGCCCCTGGCTGCCCTCGAGCCGCAGGCCGCGCTCGCGCCCCTCGTGCGACCACAGCGCCTCGAACACCGCGCCGTTCTGTTGCGCCTCGCGCTCGGCGAACAGGTCGTTCAACAGCGGCTCGAACGACTCGCGATGGTCATGCGCTCGCGTGAGCCTCGCCTTGAGCGAGCGCGGCCCGCCCGCCCAGCTCCACTCGAACCAGCCGGCCTCTCCCCTCGCCGCCTCCTCATAGCCCGAGAACGGGGGCCGCACGCCGCCGGCCAGGTCCACGTACTGCACGTCCGCGCGCGTGGCCCCCGCGAGCCCGCGCTGCGAGAACGCACCGGAGAGCGTGTGCGCGCTGCGCCGGACTCCCATCTCCGCGAACCAGACGTGCTGCCCGGAGGCCTCGAGCAAGCCCGAACCCGCACGCTCCTCGCTGG
>CAZADU010000130.1:0-26210 GCA_964483945.1 uncultured bacterium | reverse complement strand
GCCCACCTGCGAAAGGCACCCCGTGTCCGCACCGGCATCCGACCTCCAGGCCGTCGAGCGATTGAACCAGGCGCGTGAACGCATCACGACCGAGCTGCGCAAGGCCATCGTCGGCCAGGATGTGGTCATCGAGCAGTTGCTTACCGCGCTGTTCGCCGGCGGCCACGTGTTGCTGGTGGGTGTGCCCGGACTGGCCAAGACGCTGCTCGTCTCGAGCCTCGCGCGCGTGCTCCATCTGGAATTCAACCGCATCCAGTTCACGCCCGACCTCATGCCCAGCGACATCACCGGCACCGACATCCTCGAGGAGGACGCCACCACCGGGCACCGCACCATGCGCTTCATCAAAGGCCCGGTGTTCGCCAACGTCGTGCTGGCCGACGAGATCAACCGTACGCCGCCCAAGACGCAGGCCGCACTGCTGCAGGCCATGCAGGAAAAGGAAGTCACCGCGGGCGGCGAGACGTTCCAGCTGGAGCTGCCGTTCTTCGTGCTCGCCACGCAGAACCCGATCGAACTCGAAGGCACCTACCCGCTGCCCGAGGCGCAGCTCGACCGGTTCATGTTCAACGTTCGCGTGGACTACCCCTCGGCGAGTGAAGAGGAGCAGATCGTGGCCTCCACCACTTCGGCCTACGTGCCGGCGCTGGAGCGTGTACTGGACGCGCGCGACATCCTCGAACTGCAGCAGCTCGTGCGCCGTGTGCCGGTCTCCGATCACGTCGTGCGCTACGCGGTGCGCCTCGCGCGCGCCACGCGCGGCGGCGATGACGCGCCGCCGTTCGTGAAGCAGTGGGTGCGCTGGGGCGCGGGCCCGCGCGCGTCGCAGTTCCTCGTGCTGGGGGCCAAGACGCGCGCCGTGCTGCACGGTCGCTTCGCGCCCGGCATCGAGGACGTGCGCGCCGTCGCACCCGCCGTGCTCCGCCACCGCGTGATCACGAACTTCACCGCCGAAGCTGAAGGCATCAAGCCCGACCGCATCGTCGCGGACCTGATCGCCGCCACGCCGGCAGAGTAGCCTCGTCGCATCACGGCGCGGCGCGCCGGCCGCGCAGCACCCCGCGCAGCGCGGGTCTTCCGGGAAAGGAGCGAGGCATGGCCGCTTCGTCCAAATTCGAGCTTCACCGCCAAATCGGACTCTACGCCGCTACCGCGATCACGGTAGGCAACATCATCGGCTCGGGCATCTTCGCTTCGCCCAAGACCGTGGCGACGTACCTGCAGAGCGTTCCCGCCGTGCTGCTCGCGTGGGTGATCGGCGGCGTGCTTTCCGTCTGCGGTGCTTTCGTGCTCACCGAGCTCGTGGTTCGCCACCCGAAGACCGGCGGCCTCTATGTCTTCATTCGCGAGGGTTTCGGAGACGCCTGGGCATTCACGTTCGGGTGGGCCAACCTGTGGGTGATCAAACCGACGGTGATCGCGGCCATCGCCAGCGTGTTCGCCACCTACTCATGCGCGGCACTCGGGTTGGGCCGGGAGCCCCAGTTCGCGGTCGGATGCGCGGCCATCCTGCTGCTGACGTTCGTGAACTGGCTGGGGGTGAAGGAGGGCGCGAGGACGGCCTCCTTGTTCACGACGCTCAAGGTCGCGGGCATCCTGGCCCTGTGCGTCGCGGCGTTCGTGCTGCCGCATCCGGCACCCGCCCCCGCAACTTCGGCCACTGCGGTGCCCGGCATGTCCTTGTTCCAGGCGCTGGCGCTGGTGATGGTGTCGGTGCTGTTCGCCTACGACGGCTGGACGGACTCCACCTATGTCGCGGGCGAGATCCGGGATCCACAGCGCAGCATGCCGATTGCCATCCTCGGCGGCACACTGCTCGTCGTCGGCATCTACGTCCTCACGAACCTTGCGTACTTCAGTGTGATGTCCGCGCCGGAGATGGTGGCCTCCGAAGCACTGGGCAGCGATGTCATGCGCCGATTGGTCGGCGAGTGGGGCGCACGCGCGTTGGCCGTGCTGGTCGCCGTCTCGACGTTTGGCACCACGAATGGGGCGATCCTCACCGGACCGCGCGTGACTCAGGCCATGGCGGCCGACGGGCTGCTGTGGAAGCCGCTTGCCGCACTTCATCCCCGACGCGAGTCGCCGTCCCTCGCACTCTGGGTCCAGGCGGTCCTCTCGTGTGTGTGGCTGTACTTCGCGAATGGGTTCGAGGATGTCTCCGGCTGGTTCGTGACCACGTCTTGGCTGTTCTACGGCGTCACGACGGCGACGATCTTCACGCAGCGCTCACGTGAGGCCAAAGGCGAACAGGGCGTGGCGAGCTATCGCACGCCGTTCTACCCGCTCACACCCATCCTGTTCCTGCTCGTCACGGCGGTGATCATCTACAGCGACTTCTCGAGCAGCCCCAAGTTCGAGGGCACCTGGATCCCGCGCGCCATGGCGGGAGTGCTCATCGCCGCCACCGGGTTCCCGGTCTACTGGCTGTGGCGCGGCCGGAAGCGCGCGTGAGGACCCTGGTGAGCGGCGACTATTACCTGGCCCCGGAGCTCTACGACGTCGTCTACGCCGACGTGGTCGCCGACATCGCGCCGCACGTGGAGTTGTTGCGAGGCGCGGGCGGGCCGGCACTCGAGCTGTGCTGCGGCAACGGCCGGCTGCTGCTGCCCGCGCTCGAGGCCGGCCTCGTCTGCGACGCGCTCGACCTGGACCCCTTCATGCTCGAGAGCCTGCGCGCCAAGCTCGCCGCACGCGGCTGGCGCGAGCGATCCGAAGGCGGTGCGACGCGCTTCCGTCACGCCGATGGCCGCGACCTCGGCGTGCATGCCGCCGACATGCGCGACTTCTCGCTGCCCGGGCGCCACGCGCTCATCACCGTCGGCTTCAACTCGTTCCTGCACAACCTCACGCAAGCCGACCAGCTCGCCACACTGCGCTGCTGCCGGCACCACCTGGCCTCGGGCGGCCGGCTGGTGCTCACCGCATTCCACCCGAGCGCCGACAAGCTGATCGAGTGGTCGAGCGGCGAGAAGCTGGTGAAGGACCTCCCGCATGCGGACGGCCGTGTGCGCGTGTGGGATGTCGCCCAGGACGACCGCATCGAGCAGGTGCGCAACATGACGCGACGCATCGAGTTCAGCGACGCCGCGGGTACGGTGACGCGACGCGAGAGGGTTTCGTTCGCGCTCCGCTACGTCTACAAGCCCGAGATGGAGCTGCTGCTGCGCGTGGCGGGGTTCTCGCGCTGGGAGGCGCGCCCCGCCTTCGACGGCACCTACACCGACGCCGGCTCGCGAGCGAACGAACGAGCGCTCCGCGAGGGAGACGTGATCGCGTGGACCGCATGGAAGGATTGAGCGCATGAGCACCCCCGAACCGTCGGGCACGCACGGCACCGCGGGAGGCGCGGCACGCGGCCCCAGCTCCGCGCAGCCGGGTGCTGAGGGTGCGCGGCAGTGGCTCGACCCCGCCGTAGTCGCCCGGCTCGCACACTTGGACGTGCGCGCACGGCTCGTGGTCGAGGGGTTCATCGCCGGCATGCACCGCTCGCCGTTTCATGGTTTCTCGGTGGAGTTCGCCGAGCACCGACCCTACATGCCCGGCGACCCGCTCAAGAACCTCGACTGGAAGGTGCTGGCCAAGAGCGACCGCTACCTGGTCAAGCAGTACACCGAGGAGACCAACCTTCGCTCGCACCTGCTGGTGGACCTCTCGGGCTCGATGGGCTTTCGCTCCGAGCGCGCCTCGCTCAGCAAACTCGAGTACGCACGCTCGCTGGCCGCGGCGCTGGCCTACCTGATGCTCGGCCAGCAGGACGCGGTGGGTGTGATGCTGTTCGCCGAGAAGCCCCTTCAATACGTGCCGCCGCGCTCGGTGCGCTCGCACTTGGACGTGGTGTTGAAGACGCTGGCCTCTGGCCAGCCGATGGGGCTTACCAAGCTGGGTCCCGCGTTGCACGAACTGGCCGAGCGCATCAAGCGCCGCGGGCTTGTCGTTCTGCTCTCGGATCTGCTCGACAAGCCGGCCGACGTGCTGTCGGGCCTGCAGCACTTCCGGCACCGGAACCACGAGGTGATCGTGTTCCACATTCTCGACCCGGACGAGATCGAGTTCCCGTACACCGACGCCTCGACGTTCGTGGATCTCGAGACGGGCGCACAGCTGACCACCGAACCGTGGGAGATCGCCGCGCGCTACCGGCAGCAGTTGGGCGCGTGGCGCGACCAGTACTCGCGCTCGTGCCGCGAGCAGCGCATCGACTACGTGCCGCTCGACACGCGCACGCCGTTCGACCGCGCGCTTCTCGCCTACCTCGAGAAGCGGGCGACGCTGCTGTGATCACGCGCTCGCTGGGCGTGCTGGGCTTCGCGCTGGGCGCAGCGCTGTTGCTGGTGGCCCTGGCGCTGCTGGGCCGCGCGCCGGGGTTGCCGGCCGAGACGCGCCACCTGCGCACGATGAAGGACCGGCTGGAGGCTCCGGCAAGCGTGCGTGACTTCCGCATGGCGGACTTCGCGGTACTGCCGCACCGCGCGCCCTTCGCCGAGCGCGCCGCACTCGAGCGCCAAGGCGTGCGCATGGAAGGCTGGGTACAGCGCGTGCTGCTCTCGGGCGATGGCGACCTGCACCTGGAGATCGCCGAGCACCGGCGCACGAGTGTCGACCGCGACACCGTCTACGTCGTGGGCGAGATCACGCCGCAATGGCGATACCCGCGCCGGGCCTGGGACTACGACTCGCTGCTGGTGGCGTTCCGCCCCAACCGCGGCGGTGCGACACGCTGGAACGCGGGGCCAGCGCGTGTGCGCATCACCGGCTGGCTACTGTACGACCATCCCTACGACCGGCCGGTGAACAACTGGATGCTGCATCGCGAGTCCGTGCGCCTGACGGGCTGGGAGATCCACCCGGTGACGAACCTCGAGCGCTGGGACGACGCCTCGCAGTCGTGGCAGGAGCTGGCGCCGTGAGCCGTGACCGTGCAGCCTCGGAGCGTGCGTGAACTTCCTGAACCCGCTGTTCCTGTTCGGGCTCGGTGCGGCCGCGATCCCCGTGCTGATCCACCTGTTCACGCGCCGCAAGCCGCGCGAGGTGCGGTTCCCCTCGCTCGACTTCCTGTCCGAGGTGAACCAGAGCGAGATCCGCCGCCTGCGGCTCAAGCAGTGGCTGTTGCTGCTGCTTCGCACGCTGGCCCTCGCGCTGCTGGCGATGGCCATGGCACGCCCATCGATGCAGGGCGGTGCACGCGGCGGCAGTGCGGCCAGCACGCTGGTGGCCCTCGTGGACGTCTCGGGCAGCATGGGTGCTCCCGACGCCGACGGCCGCCCGCTCACCGCGACCGCGCGGCGCGTAGTCGAGAGCCTGCTCGCCACGCTCGGCCCCGCTGACGAGTTGCTGCTGATCCCCTACGACCGCACGCCGCGACCGCTCTCGGAGGCACCACTGGCCGACGCGGCGAGGCTGCGCGCCGGGGCGCAGGCGCTCACCCCGGGGGCCTCGGCCACCGACCACGCGGCGGCACTCGCGCTGGCGGCCCGAGCTCTCACGCAGTCACGCGCGTTGAACCGCGAACTGTTCTGGGTCTCGGACTTCCAGCGCACGGGCTTCCTCGAGCGCGGACTCGAGGCACCACCGGGGCCGTGGGGCACGTCACGCGTGTACCTGGTGCCCTTGGCGCCCCGCTCACGCGCCAACGCCGCGCTCTCGGGAGCTGCGCTGGCACCCGCGGCCGACGCCGGTACCGCACCCGCGCTGGAGGTGGTCGCCGAGTCGTTCGACGCCGTGGGAGGCGGGCCCGCGCAGGACTTCGCGCTCGAGGCGCGTGCGCTTCCACTGCCCGGTGCTCCCAGCGCAACCGATCTATCGCTCGGGCGTGGGTTCGTCTCGCTCGCCGCGCGCGGCGAGGGCCGTACGCTGGTGCCGCTTGCGCGGCTACCCGAGGCCGGTGGCGAGGTGCTGCTGCCCGACGACGCGCTCGCACTCGACAACCGCCACGTGTTCGCCGCGGGTCGCTCCGGCACGCTGCGAGTGGTCGTGCGTGAGGACGGTGCGCCTTCGCCACTGCGCCTTGCGCTCGAAGCGGGCTCGCCGACCTCGGGGTTGGCGGTGCGCGCGGTGGATGCCGCCGCGCTCGCCTCGGGCACGGGGGAGGCCGATTTGATCGTGGTGGGCGATGTCGAGCGGCTGGGCCCGGCGGAACTGCAGACCGTGCTCGACTTCCATCGCGCCGGCGGCGGGCTGCTGTTGGCTCCCGGGGCACGAGCCGATCTCACCGCGTGGAACGACCTGCTCGGCACGCTCGGTGCCGGCACGCTGGGTGCCGAGGACGCGGCCGCTCCGGGTGCGGCCTGGCGGCTGCTACGTGCGGTCGCCGGCCACGCCATCCTCGATGGCTTCCCCGCGCGTCCGGGCGAGCCGCTCACGCAGGCGCGCTTCACACGCGTGCCCGCACTGCGTGCCGCGGCGGGCTCGCGCGTGCTGCTGCGCTTCGACGAGCGGCATGCGGCGCTCATCGAGGCCGGCCGCGCGCTCGTGCTGGCGGCACCACTGGACCTCGCGCGCTCGGATTTCGCGCTCTCGGGCGCGTTCCTGCCGCTCGTGCACCAGGCGGCGCGCGTGCTGGCGCGTGGCACCGCCGCTCCGTCGCTCACGCCGGGAGACTCGTGGAGCGCGCCTGCGGCCGCCGAATGGCGACTCGAGGACGAGGCCGGCCGCAACGTGCCGGTGCACGTGGAATCCGGCAGCGGCGCCGCGCGCGCCGTGAGCGTACCTCTCGAGCGAGCCGGCCTCTATCGCGCCTACGCGGGCGGACAATTGCGCGCGAGCATCGCGGTGAACCCCGATCCGCGTGAGGGCGATTTGGCCCCGCTCAGCGAGGCCTCGGTCATCGCCGCGTTCCCGAAGGGTCGCGTGCGGCTCGTGCGCATGGGCGACGACCTCGCCGCGCGCATCCGCCAGGCGCGCTTCGGGCGCGAGCTGTGGCCCGAGTTCGTGATCGCGGCACTGCTGCTGTTGGTGGCCGAGTCGGTGATCGCGCGCTGGGGTATGGCGGGCGGGGGCTGGAAGCGAAGCTGACCAGCCTGTTCGGCGAGACGACGAGAGCCGCGCACCCGAGCGTGCGCGGCTCTCGTCTTTCACGCGGCGGAAGCTAGTGTCTGTGCTCCACCTTCACGCTCCTCGGCAGCACTTCGGGATTCAGCACCGCGATCTCGACCCGCCGGTTGCGCAGGCGCTCCTCCTCGTTGCGCTCCCGGGTCTCGGGCTGTGTTTCGCCGTAGCCCTTGCCGGTCACGTGGTCCGCTCGCAGCCGGAAGCGCTCGAGCAGATAGCTGCGCACGGACTCGGCGCGAGATTGCGACAGCGTCATGTTGTAGCGGTTGGAGCCGCGCGTGTCGGAGTGCCCCTGCACTTCGAGGCGCAGGTCCGGGTACTTCTCGAGCACCGAGCCCACCTCGTTGAGCGAGGCCTCGGACTCCGGCAGCAGCCGAGCACTCTCGGTCTCGAAGTACAGGTTCTCGAGCCGGATGCGGCCGCTTTCCACCAACTGCCGCTCGGACGCACTCACCGGTGCGGGCGGCGGGGCGGGTGGGGTCGGCTCGCGCGGCACCGAACGCGATGACGCCGAGAGTTGGGCTCTCGAGCAGCCGCTCGCGTCCACCCGCTCGCCAACCGGCGTGCTGGGACACATGTCGAGGCCGTCGTAGACGCCGTCGCCGTCGCTGTCGATCGGGCAGCCCCACTCATCCACGATCGCGCCCCGGGGCGTGTTGCCACAGCGGTCGAGGCGGTCGTACACGCCGTCGCGGTCGAAGTCCACCGCGGGCCACTGGAAGCACGGTGCTTTGGGGTCCACCCGGTCGAGCGTCGTGGGCAGTTGGGCGATCGCGACCGAGGTCACCGCGCCCACGAGGACGAGGCTGACAGCGAAGCGCGTGATGAGGCGTGCGCTCATGGGACACCTCCCTGCGGATCGGGACGACATTGAGGGGATGGCGTCCGATAGACTAGCCTCCCCCGTGATGATGCGCACCTTGGATCCGCGCCGCCTCGAGCGGCCCGCCCTGAGCGCGGCCGCCGCTTGGTCGCGCCCGGTCCGGTCGTGCCTCGGGCCGGCCGTGGCCGCGGGCCTGTGCGCACTGCTGCTCGCGTTCGTGCGGCCGCACGCAGCGTGCGCTGCGAAGTCGGCGCCCCCGAATGCGCACGGTGCGACCGAGGAGGTGGACTCGCCCGCCGAACTGATCGGCAAGCCCGCGCGCGTGTGGACGTTCACGCGCTGGGTGGACACGGCACCGCTCACGCTCGAGGGGCTGCGCGGAAAGGTCGTGCTGGTGCGTTGGTTCAGCCCCGGCTGCCAGTACTGCACAAACTCTCTGCCCAGCCTCGAGAAGTTGCGCAAGCGCTATGCGTCGCAAGGGCTCGTCGTGGTGTGTGTGTACCACCCCAAGCCGGTGCGCGCGGTGCCGGACGCCGAAGTGCGCGCGGCCGCACGCAAACTGGGATTCACCGGTCCGTTGGCACTGGACGAGGAGTGGACCACGCTCAACCGCTGGTGGCTCATGAACCATCCCGACCGCAACTGGACGAGCGTGTCGTTCCTGATCGACCAGAAGGGCATCGTGCGCTGGGGTCAGGGCGGTGGTGAGTACCACCCCAGCGAGGACCCGGGCCACGCCGCCTGCGACGCGCGCCACACCGATCTCGAGCGCACGATCCGCCAGTTGCTGGGCGTCGCGTCCGCGGCGAACTGAAGGGAGCCGACCGAGCGCCGCTCGGCGCCGGACCCGCATGAGTTCTGCGAACGTCTTCCTGCGCGACCCCCTCGCCGCGTCGCTGCTGTCTCATGCCGGCCGCAGCCCTGTGGCGCGCGAACTGCTCGAGCGGCTTCGCGAAGCACCCGACCGCGCCGCCGCCTCGGGGAAGTCGCCACGCGTCTCCGTGCGCGGGCTCACCGGCTCGTCGCGGGCGTACCTGGCCGCCTGGCTGCAGCACGAACTCGGTGGCCAGGTGCTCTACGTGGTGCCGCACGGCGAGGCGTGGGAGGCGGCGCGAGACGACCTTGAATACTTCGCCGGCCGCGCGGCCACGCTCGCCTACCCCGAGCCCGACACGCTGCCCTACGACCCTTCCTCGCCACACCCGTCGGTGACGGCCGAGCGGCTGGAGGCATTGGTGCGTCTCGCCGCCGGCGAGCCGGGCATCGTGGTGGCCACGGTGCGCGGCGTGCTGCAGCGCGTGCCACGGCCGGCGCGTCTCGCACGCGCACTGTTGCGGTTGAAGACGGGTGATGAGACCGACCCGCACCGGCTGCTGGAGCGGCTCGTGTTCCTGGGCTACGAGCGTTTCCCCGAAGTGGAGTCGGTGGGCCACTGCGCCCGTCGCGGCGGCATCCTCGACGTGTGGCCGGTGGGCTGGAACGACCCGCTGCGCATCGAGTTCGACGGCGACACGGTGGCGTCGCTGCGCCGCTTCGACGCAGGCTCGCAGCGCTCGCTCGAGAAACTCGCCGAGGCACTCGTGCTGCCTCGCTACGAGATCGTGGTGGAACCGCACGAGGTGGAGGGCATCGCCGAGCGCCTGCGCGAAGCGGGCGACGAAGCCGCAGGCAAGAGCGCGGCCGCGCCGGGCGGCAATCTGTTCCACGAGGGCATGGAGCGTTTCGCCGGCTACTACGACAGCGACCTCGGCGCTCTGCTGGACCACCTGAGCGAGGACACGCTCGTGGTACTCGACGACCCCGCCGCGCTCGCCGAACGCGCCGAGGACCTGTGGGACGGCATCCGTCGTGGCTTCGAGGAGACGCGCGTGCACTATCCGCTCATCTCGCCACCCCAGCAGTTGTGGCTGCCCCAGGAGGCCTGGACGACCCTCGCCCGCTCGCAGCGCGGTGCCGACTGGCTGGGCTCAGTGGCCCGCGCCGGTGAATCCGCTCGCCACGCCGCATCGCTGGTGGTGGAAGTCGCACCGCCCGAGCCGCTGCAGCGTTCCACCGAGAAGCTCACGACCCACCTGGCCGAACTGGCCGCGCGCGGTGTGGCCCCGGTGATCCTGTGCGACAACCAGGGCCAGCGCGACCGCCTGTACGAACTCATGGGCGACGCGGGTGCGACGCTCGGCGTGGGGCTCGTCTCGGCGGGGTTCACGTGGAAGGACGCCGGGCTCGCACTGCTCACCGACCACGAGATCTTCGCGCGCTACCGGCGCCGGCGCCGCCGCACACGCCGCACCGGCGGGCTCACCGCCGCCGCGTTGTCGGCCTTGAAACCCGGCGATTACGTGGTGCACGAGGATCATGGCGTCGGCGTGTACCGCGGCATGCGCCGGCTCACGCTCTCGGCTCAGGAGACCGACTGCCTCGAGTTGTCGTACGCCGGCAAGGACGTGCTGTACGTGCCGGTTCACCAGCTTTCACTCGTGTCGCGTTACGCGGCGGGCGATGGGGCCAAGCCCGGCATCCATGCGCTCGGCAGTGCCCAGTGGCAGAAGACCAAGACGCGTGCGAAGAAGGCCATCCAGGACATGGCCGAGGGCCTGCTCAAGGCTTATGCCGCGCGTCGAGCACTGCCCGGATATGCGTTCAAACCCGACACGGTCTGGCAGCGAGAGCTCGAGGCGTCGTTCCCTTACGACGAGACCCCGGACCAGATGAAGGCCATCGAAGACGTCCGCGCCGACATGGAGACGGCGGCACCCATGGACCGCCTGATCTGCGGCGACGTGGGCTACGGCAAGACCGAGGTGGCCATCCGCGCGGCGTTCAAGGCGGTGCAAGACGGCAAGCAGGTGGCCGTGCTGGTGCCCACCACGATCCTGGCACAGCAGCACGGGCATACGTTCCGCGAGCGGCTCGCTGATTTCCCCGTGAAGGTCGAAGTGTTGTCACGCTTTCGCAGTGCCAAGGAGCAGAAGGAGGTGCTCGCGCGCCTTGAGCGCCGGGATGTGGACATCGTCATCGGCACGCATCGGCTGCTGTCGAAGGACGTCAAGTTCGCCGAGTTGGGTCTGGTGGTGATCGACGAGGAGCACCGCTTCGGTGTGGCGCAGAAGGAGAAGATCCGCCAGCTCACGCGCACGGTGGACGTGCTGGCACTTACCGCCACCCCCATCCCGCGCACGCTCAACCTGTCACTGGCGGGCGCGCGCGACATGAGCGTGATCGAAACGCCCCCCGCGAATCGCCTGCCCGTGCACACCGAGGTACTGGAGTACGACCCCGAGGTGATCACCGACGCGATCCTGCGCGAGGTGGACCGCGGCGGGCAGGTGTTCTTCGTGCACAATCGCGTCGAGACCATCTACAACAAGGCTGCGGAATTGCAGCAGCTGGTCCCACAAGTCTCATTTGCCGTGGGCCACGGCCAATTGGGCGAGCACCAGCTCGAGCAGGTCATGCTGGACTTCACCGAGGGCCAGGTGGACGTGCTCGTGGCCACGATGATCATCGAGTCCGGCATCGATATCCCCACCGTGAACACACTCATCGTGGACCGCGCCGACACCATGGGCTTGGCACAGCTCTACCAGCTGCGCGGCCGCGTCGGGCGCAGCTCGCACCGTGCGCACGCCTACCTGATGGTGCCGAGCCGGCGCGTGCTCACCGAGGATGCCGAGAAGCGCCTGCGCGTGATCGAGGAGTTCGACGAGCTGGGTGCCGGGTTCAAGGTGGCCCTGAAGGACATGGAGATCCGCGGCGCCGGCAACCTGCTGGGCCCCGAGCAGAGTGGTCACATCATGGGCATCGGTTTCGACTTGTACGTGAAGCTGCTCGAGGAAGCAGTCGCCGAACTGCGCGGCGAAGCCGAGATGGTAGCCCCCGAGCCGCGCCTGCTCACCGATTGGAGCGCGTACCTACCCGATGAGTACGTGCCCGACGAGCACGAGAAGCTCGCCCTTTACCGCCGGCTCGCCGAGGCGCGCACCACCGAGGCCATCGACGACTTCACGCTGGAGCTGCGCGACCGTTTCGGCGCGCTGCCCGCGGCGGCCGTGGCACTGGTGGAACTGCGACGGCTGCGCGTGCTGGGCAAGGGCCAGCCGGGCGGCGGGGCGGCACCGGTCGAGAGTCTCAAGATCCTCCAGAAGGTGGCGGAGGTGACGTTGCGGCGGCCGCTACGGCCCGACGAGATCAAGGTGCTCGTCACCGGCCTCGAGTTCCAGGCCGAGTTCATCAGCGGTCGCGAGTTCGGACTGCGCGTGCGCGGAGAGGGCATCCTGCTGCTGCACCGCGTGCGAGAGACGCTTCAGGCTTTGGCGGCGGCCGGAAAACCCGCGGGCGGCGGCCCGGCGAGTGGTACGAACGCCGGTGCTGCCAGCCCCAAGTCGCCCGCCTCGGCGCGCTGAGTGAGGCGCGGGATCGCGAGCGCCCGGTCGCACGCAACCGCCGCGGCAGCACGACCGCGCCGGTGCGGTTAGACTGCGAACATGGCTCGTATCATCCTGACCACGTTCGGCTCCCTCGGCGACCTGAATCCTTACATCGCATTGGGGCTCGAGTTGAAGCGTCTCGGGCACCAGCCGGTCATCGCCACGCACGGGCTCTACCGCACACGCGTGGAAGCCATGAAGCTCGAGTTCGCGCCTGTGCGCCCGCACTTCGAAGACTGGGCCGATAAGCCGGCGTTGTTTCGCGAACTCATGGACGCCCGTCGCGGCAGCGAGGCCGTGCTGCAGAAGCTCGTGCTGCCCTTCTTGCGCCAGTCTTACGACGATCTCTATCTCGCGTGCCGCGGCGCCAACCTGATCATCTACCACGGGCTGGCGCTCACGGCTCCGCTCGTCTCGGCCAAGCTCGGGCTGCCGCGTGTGTCCACGACGTTGCAGCCGATGGCCATGTTCTCGGCCTACGACCCCCCGGTCATGCCCTCCATGCCGCTGCTCGACTTGCTGAGTGGTGCCGGTCCGCTGGTGTGGCGCCCGCTGTTGTCACTCGCGCGCTTCAGCACGCGCCGCTGGTTCCGCCGGCTCGACGAGATTCGCGAAGCGGTCGACCTACCGCCGGACCCGCGCCACCCGATGTTCGACGGTTGGTCCCCCGACCTGCACCTGGTGCTGTTCTCGAAGGAACTGGGCTCACCCAAACCGGATTGGCCCAAGAACGCCGTCCAAGTGGGGTTCCCGCTCCACGACCGCGGCCAGGAGGGCGAGGGGCTGCCGCTGGCGCTCGACGTGTTCTTGCGCCAGGGCGAAGCGCCGATCGTGTTCACGCTCGGCTCTTCGGCGGTGTTCGCCGCCGGCGACTTCTACTCCGCGGCCGCCGAAGCGGCCCGCAAGCTGGGCAAGCGCGCGATCTTGCTCATCGGTGAAGACGGGGTGAACGACGTGCCGGGAGTGCCGCCCGCGGCGCACGCGCCGGCTGGCGAGCGTATCGTTCGCGCCCCCTATGCGCCACACTCCGAACTAATGCCGCGCGCGCTCATCAACGTGCACCAAGGGGGTATCGGTACCACCGCACAGGCGTTGCTGGCGGGCAAGCCGATGCTGCTGGTGCCGTTCAGCCACGACCAGCCCGACAACGCACGCCGGTGCGTCGGGCTCGGCGTCGCGCGCGTGCTCCGGCGCGAGCGCGTGAGCGCAGCGGCGTTCACCGCCGAACTCGCGCGACTGCTCGCCGACTCGGCAGCCGCCCAGCGAGCGCAGGAGGTGGCCAAACGCATGAAGAAGGAATCCGGTGCGGTGGGGGCCGCCGTCGAGATCGATCGGATGCTGGGCGCGGCGGGACGATCGCCGCTCGCGCCCGTCCGCATCCACCGTCGCAAGCGCTGACCCCGGGCGGCGCATGGTCAGCTGGGTCGCTTCGCCGCCGGGCGAATGCGCCGAGCCACGTCTCGCACTTCCTGCATGACCGGCTGCGACACTTCGGGATCACGGTTCGTGAGCATGATGATGATGGTCTCGCCCTGATGCATCCACTCGGCCGAGATGCCCGGCGCGCCGCCCGCGAATCCGAAGCCAGGGGCTCCGGCCGGTGCGGTCCCGGGGCCCGGCCGCAAGCCGTCCGTCACCCACTCCGCCCACGGCTTGCCGCACAGCCGCCCGCCGAGTAGGGAGCGGTCGAACGCGAGCAGGTCGGTAGCCGTGGAGTAGAGCCCGCCCGCGGCACTGCCTCGGGCCGGCCGCGTGTGAGCGTTGTCGGACTCGCGGCCTTCGGGCGCACCTTCGCGCGTGTAACCGCGTGCAAGCCCCGGCGTGCCGTCGCCCTCGATGGGCGCACTCGACTGCTTCATGCCCGCGGGCCCGAACACGTGCTTGGCGAGGTAATCGTAGTAGTCCCCGCCCGACGCCTTCGCGATCACCTCGCCCAGCAGCACGTAGCCGCCGTTGGAGTAGCGCTGGCTCGTGCCGGGCGCGAACCACAGCGGCTGATCGCGGATCAGCGTCAGGTAGTCGCGGTTGTGCCGCAGCTTCGAGCGGTCCATGGCGTCGTAGCGCTCGTTGAAGAAGTCGCCCACGCCGGAGCGGTGCTCGGTGAGCATCTCGAGCGTGATCTCCCCCGCATGCGGGAAGTCCGGCAGGAACTTGGACAGCTTGTCGTCCAGCGACAGCTTGCCCTGCTCGGCCAGCTGCGCGATGGCCGCGCGCGTGAACATCTTGCCGATCGAGCCGACGTTGAATCGCGTCGCGCGGGTGATCTGCGTGCTCTTGGCGCGGTCGGCGAACCCCCAGCCGTCGAACAGCAGCGTGGAGTCGCCTTGCGCGAGCAGTGCGACGCCGGAGAAGCGACCTTCGCGCGCATGCCGGTGCAACGACTCGCGCAGCTTGCTCGCGGCCTCGGCAGGGGAAAGCGGCGGGCCGGCGGAACGCGGCGGGCCGCCACCCCCCATCTCGCCGGCTTCGAGCCGCACGCCGACGATGCGGTGCGGCGATGCAGGCTCGGCCTCGAACACCGCCAGCACCACGTCGGCATTCCCGGCGCGGCAGCGCACCTGCATCAGAGCGGACTCCACCGTGACGATCTCGAGCGGCGTGAGCCCCTGCGTGCGCTGCAGCATGGCCGTGCGCCGCTGCAGGCGCTCCTCCACCGGTGCTTCGACAAGGGCTTCGGGCGAGAGGTGCTCGGCGAAGAACTTCCGGGCGTCGGCCTCGTTGCCGCGCAGTTGCGCAAAGTACGCCTGCACGTGCGCCGACAGCTCGCCCGCGGGCCAGGCCAGCTCGGCTGCCTTGGCGAGCGGGGCGCAGACGAATGCGGCGAGCGAGACAAGTGCCAGCGCGCGCCGGCGAGGGGCGTGCACGACTGCGGCGAGCGAAACGAGTGCCCGCGCGTGTCGGCGAGCGGTGTTCACGAATGCGGCGAGCGCGGCGGGCGTTTCGGGGAACAGCATGCTCGACCTCCTGTCCGCGACCGATCGGCAGCCGCGGCCTGCGAGCGCGGCCACGGGGGTCGGCCGACTCGTGTGCTCGGCTTGCGGTGCTCGAACGGTCGCGGGTCACGGCACGGGGAGGCCGGACCCGCCGGAAGGCGAGCGCCCCACGCGGGGCCGGGGTGCCGGTGCCGGGATTGTCGGGAACTCGGTCAGGGCATGCGATCAAGAGTCGACGAACGCGGCGAGGCGCGCTCCGGCGCGGTGTGGCGCGGTGTGGCGCGGTGTGGCCCAGTGTGTGGCGCCACCCCGCGCGTGCGAGGCGTAAGTATCCTGGCTCGCTCGCCGGTCCGCACGCGCGCGGTGGGCACGCATCGCCGCTCGCTCGCCGGTCCGCACGCACGCGCGGTGTACGCATCGCGGCTCGCTTGCCGGTCCACGCGCGCACGCCTACGCTGCGCCGGTCTCTCGCAACAGGCACTCCTGCACACGAAAGGACTCTCGTCGTGAATCGTTCTGCACTTGCCGCGCTCGCGGCCCTTGCGATCGTCGGTTGTTCACCCGGCCGCCAGCCGCTGATCCAGGCCGGCAGCCAGACCGTGACCGTCGAGGACTTCGACCGTACCGCGCAGACCGCCGCGGCCCAGTACATGGGCGCGCCCGAGGCGGCGAAGGCCGAGTTGCTCGACGACCTGCGCCGCCGCGCAGTACTGCTGGAGCTGGCACACCGGCTCGGGCACGACACATCGTCGGTCATCACGAACACGACGCAAGATGAAGAACGACGCATGCTCGTGCAGATGCTCTACGCGCGCGTGGCCCCGCAGGGCCAGCGTGTGTCCGAGGCCGAAGCGCGCGCACTCTACGAAGCGCGAAACGAGGAAGCACACGCGCACCTCATCTACTCCTCGTCACGCGAGGGCGCCTTGGGCGCGGTCCGTCGGCTGCGCTCGGGCGAGCCGTTCGAGCGCGTATCCGTGGACTACAGCCTGCTCGGCGTGCTGCCGCCCAATGGCGACCTGGACTGGGTGGCACCCGGCGCGCTGCCGGACCCGCTCGACGGTGCGCTGCGCCATCAGAAGGTCGGCGAGATCAGCGAACCGCTCGAGTCACGCGAGGGCTGGTTCGTGCTCAAGGTGAGTGAGCGCCGGCCGCGCCAGCAGCCGGAGTTCGAGGTGCTGCGCGCCGGCATGCTCGACCTCGCGCGCCAGCGCAAGTTCCGTGCGGCGTTCAACCGCGCCTACCTCGAGATGAAGGCGGCGCACGACGTGCGGCTGGTGCCGGGCGGCTCGCAGCTGCTTTACCGTGTGATGTCGCCGGTGGACCCGCTCACGCCCACGCCCGAGATGCGCCACTCGCCGCTCGCCACCTACGACGGGCGCACCTACACCTTGGCCGACGCCTACCTGGACATGGGCCGCGCCGATAACCAGCAACCTCCGCCCAACCTTCTGCCCGCGATCGAGATCTGGATCGAGGCGCAGGTCATGACGCGCGTGGCCGTGTCCGAAGCCAAGCAGCGCCACCTGCATGAGGAACCCGAGGCCGCCGCCAGCCTGCGTTCCAAGCGCGAGCAGGCCTTGCTGCAGGGCGCCTACGGCGTCGCCACCGAGGGCGTGCCCACCGCCGGCCCTGAGTTGATCGCCATGGCGTGGGAGCGCGTGAAGGGGCAGTTCTCGCGGCTCGCAGCAGTAAAGCTTGCGGTGCTGGAGTCGGCGGACTCCGCGGTCGTCAAGCGCGTGGGCGATGCCGGTATCGCCGGCATGACGCTCATCGAAGCGGCGAAACAGGTCACGGGTGCACCCGCCGCCACTGAGATGGTGGTGAACTATCCCAATGAAGACCCGCAGTGGGCCATGTACGAGAACGCATTCCGGCAGCAGCAGCCAGGCATGTGGCTCGGACCCGTACCCACCGAGACCGGCTGGCGCCTCATGCAGGTGATCGAGAAGCAGGTCGCCGAGCAGAAGTTCGAGGACCTGCCCGTATCGGTGCAGCAGAACATCGCCGGCAGTGCCAATGAGCTGGCACGCGACGCGCGCTTCCGCGCGTTCACGGACTCGCTCGCGATCGCTTACCACGTGCGCGTGGACCAGGCGCTCGCGGCCAAGTTGCGCTGGCCCGAGCCGGCCGCGATGCAGGGACTTCAGGGCCTGCCGGCCAACTGACACGGGGTGCCGGACGGCGCGCGACTCGCAGCGGCGCGGGGGCACCGCCCTCGCGCCGCCGCGGTTTCATACTGCGACCGGCATCCGGCTGGCCGAAGCGCGCAGCCTCCTACCGCAGCTTCCTCCGCACCTCCGCCGCGCGGCGCTCGCTCGCCTCGACGCGCGTGCCGTCCTTGAGCCTCAGCACCAGCACGCCGTCCTCCGCACCGTAGCTCTCGATCGCGCTCATGTTCACGAGCGCCCCACGGTGCACGCGCACGAACTGGCCCTCGGGCAGGCGCTCCTCGAGCTCTTGCAGCGTGTAGTCCACGAGGTACTCCTTGGCGTCCGAGCGCGCCAGCACGAGCCGGTCGCGTGAGAACACGATCGGTACTTGTGAGAGGTCCAGCAGCTTGACCTCACGGCGGTGGCGCACGGGGAGCCGCAACAGCCGTGAGGGGTTCGTCTGCAGCGGATCGGACGCGAGCGCGGTGCGCACCGCCGCGGCGTTGCCCGAACGCTTGGCCCCGAGCTTGGCCTCTCGCGTCAGGCGCTGGACCGTCTCGGCCAGTCGGTCGCGCCGGATGGGCTTCAAGACATAGTCCAGTGCGGCCAGCTCGAATGCCTCGATCGCGTGTTGGTCATAGGCGGTCACGAACACCACGATGGGCGCGTCGTCGCCCTTTAAGTGCCGTGCGACCTCGAGTCCGGACAGGTCCGGCATGTGGATGTCGAGGAACACGGCGTCGGGCCGCGTCTTGGTGATCTGCGCCAGAGCCTCGCCGCCACCCTTGGCCACACCCACCACCTCGAGCTGTTCATGTTCGGATAGCAGCTTCTCCAAGAACTGCCGCGCGCGCGGCTCATCGTCGGCGATCACCACCCGCAAACGTTCGTCCATCGTCACTCGCTTCCTCCGGTCGGGACCGGCCACGCCATGCGCACGGAGAATCCCCCGTCGCCTCGTGGTGTGGCCTGCACGCGCGCGTTCGGCCCTGCGAAGTGCCGCACGCGCGATTCCAGGTTGTCCAACCCAATGCCGAGACTCGGCGCGCCGTTCCCGTGCGGCACCCCGTCGTCGGCAAACTCCAGTTCGAACCAGCCGTCCGTGTACTTGGCATCCAGCGTCATGCGCAGCGACCCGCCGGACGCCGAGATGCCGTGCTTCAGGCTGTTCTCGACCAACGGCTGCAGCAGCAGCGGCGGCACCGACGCCGACAGCAGCGACGGGTCACCGCGATAGCGGAAGTGCAGCGGGTTCTCGTAGCGCTCGCGCGCCACGCCCAGATAGTCCTCGACGAACCCGATCTCGTCCGAGAGCAGCGCGGCTTGGTGTTTCCCGGCCTCGACCGTGTAGCGCAGCATGTCGGCGAGCCGCCCGGTGAACCGCTGCGCGGCCATGGGATCCGCTTCGATCAGGTAGGCGAGCGCGTTCAAGGCATTGAACAGGAAGTGCGGCTGCACCTGCGCTTGCAGCGCGCGCAGTTCCGCGCGCGTGGCTGAGGCGCGCTCGGCGGTGAGCCGCAGGTTGTCGAGGCGCACGCCGGCTTGCTTCAAGAGCGCGGTGATGGGTCCGCGCGCGAAGTCGGGCACCTGCGCGGCTGCGGCCAGCGACGGCGGGGCGTTCTCGGGCCAGTGCAGTGCGACGCGACGGTGCAGCCCGCGTTCGATGCCGACCTCTACCGAGGCGCGCACCTCGTCGCGGTCGAGGGCCGAGAGCAGGCTGTCGCCGGCGTCGTCGAGCGCGGCGCGCAGCGCTTCGGGGTCGCGCCCGTAGACGCGCGCGATGGCGCGCTGCACGCGCTCACGCAGCGGCGCGAACGCGAATGCCAGGATGAGCGCGGCGATGACGTTGAACACGAGAGCCTGCTCGCCGGTGACGGTGGCGAACAGCCGCTGGCCGCCGAAGACCACGGCCAGGTAGATGGCGGCCAGCAGCCCCGACAGCAGCGCGTAGGGCAGCCCGCCCACGATCAGGCGGCGGGGGTCGAACAGGGCGTCGTCGGCGATCAGGTACGACAGCAGGATCGGCGTGGCGAGCCACAGGGCCAACACGATCGAGAGCAGCACGTGCACGGGTGCGGTGGGTGTGGCTGCGGCGAGCAGCGGGTCCACGCGGTCGCCGCCGAGTGCCAGGTTGCTGACGAGCATGGTGAGCGCGACGACCACGGCGAGCACACGCTGCGAGGCCGTCGGCGACCAACCCGGTTCGCTGCGGCTGTAGCGCAGCAGCAGCGACGCCGTGCCAAAGACCGCAGCGGCCCCCGGGTACCACACGCCGAGCACTTCGGGAGGCACGGCGTCCGCGCCCACGAACGCCACCAGCAGCGGCAGTGCGTAGCTCACAAGGGTGAGCCAGAACCACGGATTGCGCGCGCGCGAGCCGGCGCGCCAGCGCGGCCGCGGGAACACCGACATGAAGTGCACGAAGCTCGCCGGGTAGAGCAGCACCAGCGCGTCGTACGAGAACAGGTAGGCCTGGAACAGCAGATCGGCTTGCACTTGCGCATGCGGGAACACCGTGCGCAACACGCCCAGACCATCGAGCGTGGCGTACCATAGAAAGACCCACGCGGTTCCCAGGTCCGGGCGCCGCCACACCAGCAGGAACGCCACCAGTGGTGCGAGCATCGCCACCGCGATGGGGTAGGCCGAGAGGCGGAACCGCTCCCATGGCGACAGACGCGTGGGCGGTAGCGTGACGCGGCGCAGCACGCCCTCGCGCTCGAACTCGAGGTCGAGGGGGCCGCGCGGCCAGCCTTCGGCGGCGAGTCGCGCGCGCACGCTGGAATCGGCGAGCAGCGAGCCGTTGAGCGTGCGCAGTTGGTCGCCCGGCTGCAGGATGCCGCGAGCGGGCGGTCCCAGCACTCGCTGCACCACGCCGCCATCGCCGATCGCGGCACCCAGGCGCGGGTATGGGCCGTGCGTCAGGAACCGCGGTAGCGCCATGCCGAAGCCGGCCAGCAGCGCGGCCACGGCGAGTACGCGCCGGATTCGCACATCGGAGGTCACACGACCACCTTCCCACAGCGGCGGGACGCGCGCAGCGGTCCACTGCCCCAGCGCGGGCGGGACCGTTCCGGGCGCGGGGAGCTGGAGGCGAGCGCGGGCCCCGCCCGCCGGGGGCTGCGTGAGCCGGTCGCGACCCGCCAGCCACGGCGTGAGGCGAGCGCGTCGTGACCCGCTGGGCCTGGCGTGAGCGGGTACGCTGCCCCAGCCGGGCCGCTTGCGGGCTTCGCTCTGTTCCGGAAGCGCAAATCCTCTCCGCCCAAGGGAATGTCGCGCCCCTTGCGGCCGTACCGGGTGGGCGGAGCGCGGGTCAGTCGCTATACTGGCCCGCGCTTCGTGAATGCAGACTTATGGCGGGTGGCCTCCCCCCTCGCCCGTCCCGCTCCGGATCGGAGGTCCTGTCCCTTGTCCGCGATGACCCGCCACGCCGCATGGCCGGCCCTGCTGCTGCTCACCGCGCTGGCGATCCCGGCGCTGGCGCAAGCCCCCAAGCCCGCCGCCCCGCCCGCCGCGGCGGCCCCGGCCCCCGCTCGCGCGAGCGCGCCGAGCCCCGTCGGCAACAACGTCGCACTCGACGCCATTGCCGCGATGGTGAACGACGAGCCGGTGCTGGCGAGCGATGTCGAGGAGCAGTTGTTCATGTTCCTGCAGCGCGCACAGGCGCGGCCGGACTCTGCACAGGTGGACACGCTCCGACGCCAGGTGCTCGACCAACTGATCGACGAGAAGCTGCTGATCGCCGAGGCCAAGCGCCAGGGCATCACCGTGGCCCCGGCCGAGGTGAACAAGCAGGTCGAGGCCGCCCTGGCCGATGCCAAGCAGCGGCTGGGTGGTGACGCCGCCTTCGCGCAGCAGCTCGCGAAAGAGAACACCACCGAGGCGCGCCTGCGCGATCGCTACAAGACCGACCTCGAGCGCCAGATGGTCGCCGATCGTCTCGTGAAGAAGGTGCTGCCCATGAAGCCCGTGGCCCAAGCCGAGGCCGAGGCGTACTACGTGGCGAACAAATCCAAATTCCCGCAGGTGCCGGCACAGCTGCGGTTGTCGGTCATCCAGATCACGCCGTCGCCGGATTCTGCCGCGCTCAAGGCGGGCCGTGCGAAGATCGACGGTGTGCGCAAGCGGCTCGTCGCGGGCGAGAAGTTCGCCAAGGTCGCAGCCGAGACGAGCGACGACCCGAGCAGTGCGAACTCCGGCGGCGATCTGGGCTACTTCCGTCGCGGCCAGATGGAGCCCGCCCTCGAGGTCGCGGCTTTTGAGCTGCCACTCGGCAGGGTGTCGCAGCCGGTGCGCACGCCGTATGGCTGGCATCTGGTCGAGCCCATCGAGCGCGACACGGTGCGCAGCCCCGCGGGCAAGGACTCGCTCGACGCCGGCGGGCAGCCGGTGGTCGAGGCGCACGCGCGCCACATCCTGGTGAAGGTCACGCCGACCGAGGCCGACATCGAGCGAGCGTTCCAGTTGACCGGGCGCGTGCGCGAGCAGGCCGCCGCCAAGGGTGCTGACTTCGGCGCGTTGGCGAAGCGCCACAGCACGTACCAGGGCCAGGTCGGCTCCGACGGCGATGTCGGATTCCTGAGCATGGCGGCACTGCAGCCCAACATCCGTGCCGGGCTCGAGCCGTTGCAGCCGGGCGAGGTGAGCGCGGTGCTGACGAACCCGCAGGGCTTCAACATCTTCAAGGTCACGGACCGCAAGCCCGAGCGCTCCTACGAGCTGGCCGAGATCAAGAACGACCTGCCCGAAGCCGTCGCACAGGTGTACTTCCGCGAGAAGTACGACGCGTGGCTCAAGACGCTGCGCAGCAAGGCCCAGATCGAGTACCGCGGCATGTAGACCCCGCCACGGGGCGGCGCTGATCGCGGCCCCGTGTGCATCCGCCAGGAGGGCGCGATGATCTCATTCGAGCACGTGACGAAGCGCTACGGAGAGCGCCTCGCGCTCGACGATGTGACGTGGCGCATGGACGAGGGCGAGTGCGCCGTCGTGCTGGGCCACAGTGCCGCCGGTAAGACCACGATGCTGCGGCTCATCACGCACGAGACGCAGCCCAGCTCGGGCGTGGTCACGGTGGGCACGTTTCGCGGCGGTCATTTGACGCGCGCGCACCGCGCGCTGCTCCGTCGCACCATCGGCGTGATCTACGAGGACTTCCGGCTGCTGGCGGACCGCAGCGTGTACGAGAACGTGGCGCTCGCATTGCACATCGGCGGCCAGTTCACGGACGCCGAGGTCACGCCCAAGGTGCGCCGCGCGCTCGAAGAGGCGGGGCTCGACGCGCATCGCGACCTGTTGCCGGCCGAGTTGTCGTTCGGCGAGCGCCAGCGCTGTGCGATCGCGCGGGCCATCGTCACTCGACCGGCGCTCATCCTGGCCGACGAGCCCACGGGTGCGCTCGAGCCCAAGAGCGCCGCTGAAGTGCTGTCGCTGCTGCTGCGCATCCAACGCGAGGGAGCCGCCCTGCTGGTCGGCACCACACGCGCCGAGGTCGCCAACGTCATCGGCGGCCGTCGCTACGTGATCGAAGAGGGCCACCTGCGCGAAGTCACACCGGGCACCAGCCCGGTGCCGGCGCCCGCGCCGCCGCGGACCGCGACCCCCTCGGGCGAGCATCCGATGCCCAAGTCGCCCGATCTGTTCACGCCGCCCGCGGCGGGAGGAGCCTGAGCATGCGTCTCTACTTCTGGCGCGAGGCCTGGCGCGGATTTCGCGCGCACCGCGGCCTTGCGATCACCTCCGTGCTCTCGCTCACCGCCTCGCTCACGCTGTGCGGGTTGTTCGTGCTGCTCGACCACAACGCGCGGCAGGCGCTGCGCGCGATTGGCGACCGGCGCGAGATGATCGTGTACCTGAAGGACGGTGTGACCGACAGCGATCTCGGCGTGCTCATGGACAAGGTGCGCCAGTACTTCGGCGAGCCGACCTACGTGGACCGCAAGCAGGCGTGGCAGGAGCTCACGGACCAGATCGGCGATCCAGACCTGCTCTCGGGCGTGGAGGACAACCCGCTGCCCGCGTCCATTCGCGTGCGGCTCAAGCCCGAGCTGCTGAGCTTCGCGGCGATGGAGCAGGCCGCGAACCAGGTGCTGGAGTTCACCGAAGTCGAGGACGTGCGCTACGGCGCCGAGTATGTGCGCCGGCTCGACCGGTTCTCGGGCGGTGTGCGAACCGCCACCTGGTCGGTGGGCGCGGTGGTGGCGCTGGCCATTGCACTGGTGTTGTTCAACACGCTGCGCCTGACGGTCATCGCGCGCCGGCAGCAGGTCGAGGTCATGTTGCGGCTGGGCGCGTCCGATCGGTTCATCGCGATGCCCTACATGTTCGAAGCGCTCATGCACATGACCGTGGCCGCGGTCGTGGCACTGCTGCTGGTGTTCGTGCTGCAGCAGGTGGTCGCATCAAGGTTGGACGGGCTCACGTTCCTGCCGTGGACGACTTCACTGGCGTTCATCGCGGGCGCGCTTGCGGTGGCCTGGGTGGCCTCGGCGGCCGCACTCACGAGAATCTTGAGGAACATCGGCTCGTGACCCGCTCGCGTCCCGCACGGGCACTTCGCCGCGCCGGCGCCGGTCTTGCCGCGCTGGGCGCCGCACTTCTGCTGGTGCTGCCCGCCGGACTGCACGCGCAGGACAGTCTCGAGGCCGCCAAGCGCCAGGAGCTCGAGATGCTCCAGAGGCAGGCGCAGGAGAAGCGCGCGCAGGCCGGCGCGCTCAAGGGCCAGGAGACGAAGGCTCTGGGTGCGCTCAAGCGCACCGAGAAGGAGCTGTCGGGCACGCGGCGCCGGCTGCGCACGCTGCGATACCGCCGCGAGCGTCTCGACCAGCAGCTGGAACTGGCACGCGCCAACCTGCAGCGCAGTGCGGCCACACTGCAGCAGCAGCGTACTCGCCTCGCGAAGCGCCTTCGCCGCATGTACATGGAAGGCCAGGCGCACGAGCTGGAGTTCCTGATCTCCACGCGCTCGTTCGCTGGACTCATGATGCGCTGGGACTTCCTGCAGATGCTGGCCGAACAGGACCAACTGCTGCTCGAGAGCGTGATGACCGAGAAGGAGCGCGTCGAGGCGAACGAGAGGCGGCTGCAGGCCAACCTGCGCGAGGTGTCGGTGAACGCGCAGCGCACCACGCGCGAATCCGACAAGCTGATCAAGCTGCGGCAGAACCGCGCCACGACCGTGAAGCAGATCCAGTCCAAGCGCGAGGAGTACGAAGCGGCCGCGGCCGAACTGGAGCGCAGCGCCCGCGCGCTGGCCGGGCTGCTCGCGCGCCTCGAGCGCCAGCGCCGCCTCGAGGCCGACAAGGCGCGCGGCGAGGGGCGCGTGCCGCAGCCCTACAGCGGCGACTTCGAGCGCGGCCAGGGCCAGCTCGACTGGCCGGTGCAGGGCAGCGTGGTCGGCCGCATGGGCATCGAAACGCATCCGCGGTTCGGCACGCAGGTTCGCAATGACGGCATCGACATCGCGGTGCCGGTGGGCACTCCGGTGCGGGCGGTGGCGCGCGGGCGCGTGGACTACGCGAACGACGACTACGAGGGCGTGGGCGGCATGGTGGTGCTCAACCATGGCAACGGCTACTACACGATCTATAGCCACTTGTCCGAGGTGTCGGTGAGCTCGGGCGGCGAGGTGTCACCGGGGGCGGTGATCGGTTCGTCGGGCGAGACGGGATCGTTGAAGGGGCCGATGTTGCACTTCGAAGTGCGCAAGGGGTCGGCTCCGCTGAATCCGGAGAGTTGGTTGCGATAGGTCTGTCGTGCTGGCGTCGTTGGCCCGTTTGCTCTGGTGCTGATTCATTGTTCGACGCCTGTGGGGCTCGGGGCCTGCAATCGAGGGCGGGGCCCCGTCGCCTGTGCAGTCGCGCCCTATCGGACGGTCTCCGCTCTCGCCCCTTTCCCTCGATTGCAGGCCCCGAGCCCCCGAGCAGGCGAACACCAACTGGCGTGCGTGTGAGAGGCACCTGAACCCCCACACCCCCGGCTGGGCGAGAGGCTCTGGGCGGCGGGCTCCTGCCAGGCCCCACCCCGGTGATCCGGCGAACAACCCGGGAGAAAGGCCGAGCCCTTAAGTGTGTTGTGACATCTAACTGGGTCAAGGGTGTGGTGGACCAGAGGCTTCCAACCAGGAGTCAGTCATGTCACAGCGTGTGATCGCAGTGGTCGGGGGTACGGGGTCGCAGGGTGGTGGGGTCGTGGATGCGCTGCTGGCCCAGGGCGGGTTCAAGGTGCGGGTCGCGAGCCGGAATCCGAATGGAGCGGCGGCGCTGGCACTCGCGTCACGCGGGGTCGACGTGGTGAAGGGCGACCTGCTCGTGGCGGGCGGGCTCGATGCGCTGTTCGCGGGTGCCCATGGCGCGTTTCTGGTCACGAACTTCTGGGACCCGCAGCAGGGTGCGCGCGAGGCCGAGATCGGTACTGCGGCGGTGAAAGCTGCGCGCGTGGCGGGCGTGCAGCACTTCGTATGGTCCACACTGCCCAATGTCGAGAAGCTGTCCGGCGGCAAGCTGCACGCCGTGCACTTCACCGGCAAGGCGCGCGTGGACGATGCGGTGCGTGCGGCGGGATTCGCGCGGCACACGTTCGTTGAGGCGCCGTTCTACTACACGAACCTCACCACGATGATGCCGCCTCAGCCGCTGCCCACCGGGCGCCGAGGCTGGGCGGTGCCCATGGACACGGCCGCGCGCGTGATCCACGCCGGGGACCCCGGCGAGGTCGGACGCGCCGTCGCGGCGGCGTTCGCCGTGGGCGAGGCGCTGCCCAACGGCAGCACGCTCGGCGTGTGCGGCGGGATCTACTCGTGGAACGACTTCACGAGCACGCTGAA
>CAZADU010000129.1:0-6030 GCA_964483945.1 uncultured bacterium | reverse complement strand
CACCGACAACGTCATCCGTCAGCTCGTCGACAAGACCATCCTGCCCGAGCTGGCGAAGTCGAAGGTCATCCCGACGAAGACCAAGTAGCGGCGCGGCGTGCCGCGGCCGCCACGGCTCGCAATCCACCAGACCCGGAGCGCTTCAGCGTTCGGGGTCCGGCTTCTTCCCGGGGTAGCGCGCCAGCAACGACTCGGCCGCGGTGGAGCGCCCGAGCTGCACGTAGGTGATGGCCAGGTCGCTCACCCACGTGCGCGGCAGCGTCCCGGCAGGCGGGTTCGCGTTCTGATGCAACGCGATGGCGCGCTCGGCCGCCGCGCGCGCTTTTTCCCAATCGCCGATTCGGGCGGAGCTGCCGGCGAGTCTGTGCAAATGTTCGGCTTGCGTGGCTGCGTCGTAAGCCGGACTCGCCGCCGACAGACGAATGCCATGCTCCAACTGCGGCACCGCCTCGGCATGGCGGCCGTGCGCATGCAGGTAGTTGCCGAGGGCAAGCGGCAACATCGCGATCATGGGGTGGTTCTCGCCGAACGAGAGTTCTCCCGACTCAAGTGCCTGTCGGTACAACGACTCCGCTTCGACCGTGCGCCCCTGTTGGTCCACGACCTCGGCGAGCGCTGCCAAGAGCATCTCGCGATCCAGGCCAGTCGTGTCCGTGTTCGCGGCGCTCACATCGACAGCCTGCCGCTGCAACGACTCCGCCGCCGCAAAGCGGCCCCGTGTGGCGTTCGTGCGAGCCAGTGCGGCGAGGGCGTGCAGCGAGGCCTGCCAATCGGCGTAACCATCGGCGCGGTGGAGCGCCACCGCACGCGCCAGGTAGCGCTCCACCTCGACAGGCTTGCCCACACGGCGCGCGGCGTCGGCAGTCTCGACCAGCAGCCTTCTCAGGAGTGAGGAATCGGGCCGCTGCATGCCATCCATGAGCCCGAGCAAGTGCTGCTGGTACTCAAGTGCCTCGGGGTAGTTGCCCGCGCCCATCAGCGCTTGCTGCAAGAGATCGTAGCCCTGCACCAGCCGCGTGCTGTCGATGGGCGGGAAATCGCGCGCAAGCGTCACCAGAGTTCGGCACATCCCCACTTCGCGCGGGTGATCCTGCGTCAGCCGCGCCTCGGCTATCGCACCCTGCACTCGGTCCCACTCCGAGACCGGCCGGGCACAGCCCGCGGCAAGCAGCAACGCCAGCGTGGCAGCAATGCGCCAGTGCGCCAGCCGTCTCAGACCTAGCAGCAACGCCAGCAGCGGCGCGAAAAGCAGCACGATCACGTGCGCAGTCGGGCGAGTCTGTGAGTTACTCGGACGGCGCATCGGCCATCTGATCACGCGGCGGTTCCACCGGCCGCACCATGAGCATCTTCTCGCGCTCCAGGTACACAGAGCCGGCCTTCGCACCGCGAGGTTTACGCACGTACTTCTTCTGCGTGTAGATCACCGGCACCTTGCCGGCCGTGCGCGCCTTGCTGTGGAACGCGGCCCAGCTGGAGATCTCTTCCAGCGTTGCCTTGCTGGGCTCGTTCGCACCCTTGCCGCGGCGCAGCACCACGTGCGAGCCGGGGCAGCCGTGCGCATGGAACCAATAGTCCTCGGGCCGCGCCATGTGCAGCGTGAGGTGGTCGTTGCCCTCGCTGCTGCGGCCGATCAAGACGTCCCAGCCCTCTTTGCTCTTGAAGCGCCAAGGCACGAGCTTTCCCGGCACGTCCTGCTTCGCGCGCTTGGGCGCCGCCGTGGTGGGCGGCTTGGGACCGCTTGCTTTGGATGCGTCGTCGGCGACAATGCCCAGCTTGCGCCGCGGCAGCGGCTCGGGCGCGCGCAGTGACTCTCGCGTGCTGGTCGTGAGCGTGGCGAGCACGCGCTCCAGTTCGAGGTGCGCGGTCTCGGCGGCTGCGTTCGCATCTGCCGCCGCGATCTTGCTTGCTGCCGTGCTGGTGGATTCCGCTGCCGCACTCGCGGTTGGTGCACGGTGCTCACCCGCCGCGGCGCGGTCGGTCTCGGCTGCGCGTGTGAGCTTGGCCTTGAGCTCGTCATGCTCGCGTCGCACCGACTCGATGCGTGGCGGGATCTCGCGCAGTGCCCGCCCGGCCTTGGCGGCGCGTTTGAAGTAGCGCGCGGCGTTGGCGGGGGCAGCTATAGAGGGGTCCAGGGTGATCGTCAGCGTCTCGTCGGGGTCGGCGGGGTCCGCCAGCGTCACGCTGGCCGCGCGCGCGGGCACTTGGTGTGCGTACGCCAGCAATGCCTCGCCGAAGCGGCGCCACTCGGGCCCTTGCCTGGCCTCGGCCAGGTCGCCGGTGAGTGCGTCAACCTTGCGCGCGAGCTTCTTGGCATGCCGTTCGAGCGCCTTGCGAACGGCCGTGCGGCGTTCGGCGACGGGGTCGCCGTCGGTGTGGTCTTGGCCAGCGGGGCCATGGGAGTCGCGGTCGGTCATGGCGGGCCACGTTAGGACACGCGCGGCCGGCGGGCCACTGACGCTCGCGATGTCGCGGGGCGACCGCACGGGGAAGGACCTCTACGCAGGCACCGCTGAACGACGGCGGCCAAGCACCCATGGCAGCAATCTGCCGATGGCATCAGTCCCTCGACAACCGCGGCGCGCACACAACGATTTTGCAAGATTTCAATTGACGCTTCGTCAAGCACGCTCTGTCGCAGCTCACGGCTGCTTCACTAGCCGACGCGCAGCGCGCCCTGCGCTCTCGCTCACGGCCTCGCGTGGTGCCTGCTCGAAGAATTCTCGTCGCAGCACCCGATTCGAGGCGCACGGGCACGTACGAGCGCCGAAATTGGGCATGATATGAATTGCACCGCCCCCGCGACTGTCCCCAGCCGCGGAGATCTCCCATGAAGCGCTACTCGGTGTCCCACAAGGCAGATCATGTGCTGCTGCAGGACTTCAGCATGCTGGTCGCGCAAGATCGCTCCACGACCGCAGAACTGCTCGCGCATCTTGCCGAAGTCGACCATCGCCGGCTCTACCTGGCCAAGGCGTACTCGTCCATGTACTCGTATTGTGTGAACGAGTTTCACATGTCCGAGGAGACCGCCCTCAGGCGCATCCGTGTCGCCCGCGCGTCGCATCGGTTCCCGGCCATCCTCCCGGCGCTGGCCGACGGCCGGCTGACCATGACCGCCGTGCTACTGCTGGCGCCGTGCCTGATCCCCGCGACGGCGGACGAGCTGCTCACGGCCGCCGTTCACATGGGCAAGGACCAGGTCGAGCTGCTGCTGGCACAACGCTTCCCTCGACCCGACGTCCCGACAGTGCTGAAGTTGGTGGGAGCGCCACGAGGGAACGAGACTGCTTTTCCGGCACTCGCGCATGATCCCGCACCGGGCTTCACGCCATCGATTCTCAGCCCCGACCAAGTGGTCTCATCGACGGCCCCGAATGCCGTGAATACGATAGGGCCACTGGCTCTAGAGCCACCAGTCCCATCGAATGCATGCAATTCGGGGGTGAGCATGGGGCCACTTTCGGCGCCCCCTCAGACATTCGACGCAGCGCCCACCGTAACGCCCACCGCACCGCCCACCGCAGCGCCCGTCGCAGCGCGCTCCAAGCCGATCCCACTCTCGCCCGGTCGATACGCGCTGCAGGTCACGGTGGACCAGGAGACCTTCGAGCTGCTTCGTCAGGCGAAGGACCTGCTTGGTCATTTGTCGCCTGCTGGAGATCTCGCAGATGTGCTCAAGCGCGCGCTCGACGTGCTGGTCAAGCAACTCGAGCAGCGCAAGTTCGCCGAGACCTCGTCGCCGCGTGGTCGGCGAAGCCATGCGAACGGCCGTTACATCCCGGCCGAGATCAAGCGCGCCGTCCGGCAGCGCGACGGTGGCCGCTGCACGTTCGTCGGCGACAATGGTCGTCGTTGCGAAACGGGCTCAATGCTTGAATTCGACCATGCAAAGCCCGTCGCACGCGGCGGTCAGACGACCGAGGACAACCTGAGACTCCGATGCCGGGCGCATAATCAGTTCGAGGCCGATTGTGTATTCGGCGCCGGGTTCATGCTCGAGAAGCGGAAGGGGGCCCCGACCGCACTGCTTCCGTGAGTTCCCTTCCCGCTATTGTTCTGGTGAATCACGAGATCAAGCTGAGCCACGGCTCATCCCGCGCTTATCGACAGGAGCCCACATGACTCATCCGACCGCCGACTTCGTGCCGTGGACCGGCCACATCGAGTACCCGCCGGACGAGATGCTGCGTCGCTCGCGAGAGTTCAACGTGCAGATGCAGCGGCGCCGCACGATCCGCTCGTTCAGTGATCGGCCCGTGGCGAGCGAGGTGATCGAGCAGTGCATCCTGGCCGCCGGCTCGGCTCCGAGTGGCGCGCACCAGCAGCCGTGGTTCTTCGTGGCCGTGAGCAACCTTGCCACCAAACGCGACATCCGCGAGCGCGCCGAGCAGGCTGAGCGCGAGTTCTACAACGGCGTGGCGCCCGAGGAATGGCTCGAAGCACTCGCGCCACTGGGCACCGACGAACACAAGCCGTACCTGGACACCGCGCCGTGGTTGATCGCCGTGTTCGCGCAGCTCTGGGGCGTGCGTGCGGATGGCACGAAGCGCAAGCACTACTACGTGCAGGAGTCCGTGGGCATCGCGTGCGGCATGCTGATTACGGCGCTGCATCACGCCGGGCTCGCCACGCTCACGCACACGCCGAGCCCCATGGGGTTCCTGGCCGAGCGCCTCGGGCGGCCCGACAACGAGCGCGCGATCATGCTCGTGGTGGCCGGGTACCCCGCGGAGGGCGTGCGGGTGCCGGACCTGCGGCGGAAAAGCCTGGTGGAACTCTCCAGCTTCGTGGGGCAGTAGGAAAATCGGCCCAGAGCTACCTTCGCAATCAAGCGGCCGCGGGCGAATCCATTGTGGTGGGAGGGGTTGCGTCCAGCCGTGCGCTCAGTAGGCAGGTCCGTCTCCGTTCCCGGTTCGCCCTTCCGGCCAGTCGGCCCCCTGGCCGGTCCGGCCCTTGCTGGCAGAGAGCAGAAGAGGCCCTTCGGCACGCTTTTTAATTCGTTGACATGTGAATGACAGGAGGCCTAGCGTGGGCACGTTGTCTGGGAACGATCGCCTCGGTTCGGAAACCGCCATGAGACCCCTCCTCTGCGAATCCGACGGTCAAGTGCCTGCCCTCCGCGTGGCCCCCGAAGCCGCGGGAGGCACTTTCGTTTGCGCCCGCGCCCGTGTCTCGTCCGGGCAGGAAGTGACCCGTGGTCGCGTGCGCCATGGAGGGGAACCCCGATGAGAGCTCTCGATCGGATCAGGTCGCTCGCGGCAGTGATGACACTGCTGCTGTTTCTCGCCACCTCAGCGCTGGCGAACGTACCCAGGAAGCCCATCGACCGGCCGGAAGGGCCCCCGGAGCCGAATCCCACGGAAGTAGGGGATCCGGACATGGGAGGCAATCTGACGCGGGATCATGCTTGGTTCTTGGTGTTGGTCTCGAACGCGAGCAACCCGTTCTTCAGAAGATTCATTCTGCCGCTCAGACTGCGCATGAGCACTGGGCAGTTTTCACCCGCCGCTGTTACGAGGGGGAGGTAGGTCCTAATGGCGCTCGTCCCTCTCGAGCAGGCCAGGAACCTTCTCGGGTTGATTGCTGCCGGGCAATCTTCAAAACTTGGATTGCTTCAGTTTGAATCTGCTCTCGACTGCGCGACCCAGCTCAACATCGTTGGCCATCCCGGTCGGGCACTGGAACTTGTTGATTCGCTTCTGCACAAGTTGCCCGAGACGGCAGGTCAGCTGAGAATTCGGCTTGAGATCCAGGCGTTGCGGTCGCTCATGCTCTGTTTCAGGGATTCAGAGTGCCTTGAGCGTGCTTCTGCATCGGCAGTCACTCTCGAGCCGCTCGCGGCTCGGCATGAACTTGACTACCTGCATCTCCGAGCCTTCGAGGGAATCGCACTGTTGAGAATGAATCGTGTCGCCGAGAGCATCGGCTGTCTGAGTGCGCTCGCCACGATTCTGCGAACCAAACCTGACAGCATTGCCCTTGCTCAGTGCCTGACGTCACTCGCGTCGGCTCACATCGGGCGCGGCG
>CAZADU010000128.1:0-2545 GCA_964483945.1 uncultured bacterium | reverse complement strand
TCGTAGCCGTTCACTTTCCCGTACAGGTCGCCCATCTGCTCGCGCAGGCGTTCTTCGCCCGAGAGCCGGCCGCCCTCCTTGGCCGCCACGAGTGTGCCGCGGAACGACTCCATGCGGTCGGCGAATGCCTTTAGCTTGCCCGCCAGCGCGTCCTTGCCCAGCGCGTTCGCGCGCACGCGCGCCGAGTCGCGCATCGCCTGCACACCGTCAGCGGTGTAGGTGAGATCGCCCAGCATCGCGTAGAGCTTGTTCACGTGCTTCACCTGCTCGGCCCGTTCCTCGGCCGTGTGCATCGCGCGTGGGTCCGGCACCAGGCGGAACGTGCTGGTGTAGGTCTCCTTGTTCTTGGTCAGCTTGGCCGTGTAGGTACCGGCTGCCGCGCGTGGGCCGACGAAGGCGAAGAAGTTCGGCACCAGATTCGCGGCCTGCGGCAGCTTGGGGCCCTTCAGCCGCATCGGCCATTCCACGCGGTTCAAGCCGCGGCGGCGGCCACCGCTCACCGTTGCGAGCTTCTTGCCGGACTCATCGAAGATCTCCACCTTCAGATCTCCGATCAGGTGCCGCTTCTTGAGGTAATACGTCAGCACCGCAGCTTCGGGCAGTTCGTCGGCGCGCCAATCCGTGCTGCCAGCGAAGCGCTGCTCCTGCCGCGGAATCGCCAGCGGGCTCGGACGCGTCTCGAGGAACACCGCCTCCGCCGCCAGTTTCTCGCGCGTCAGCGAGCGCAGCGGTGTCAGGTCATCGAGGATGTAGATGCCGCGGCCGTGTGTGGCCACGAGCAGGTCGCCCTCGCGCGGATGGATGGCCAGGTCGCGCACCGCGACGTTGGGGATGCCGCCTTTCACCTGCGCCCACTGCTTGCCAGCATCGAGCGACGCGTACAGGCCCCACTCGGTGCCGAGGAACAGCAGGTCGGGATTCACGGGGTCCTGCCGCACCGTGTGCGCGTAGCCCTTCAGCGCGTCGGTGGCGAGCGCGGTCCAGGTCTTGCCGAAGTCGCGCGTCACGAACACGTATGGTGCGAAGTCGCCGAGCATGTGCCCGTCCGCTGTCACAAAACAGGTGCCCGCGTCGTGCGGTGATGGCGCGACGTACGAGATCCACGTGTACGGCGGCAGGGCGGGCAAGGCCTTCGTGACATTGGACCACGACTTGCCGCCATCGCGTGTCAGCTGCACCTGGCCGTCGTCGGTGCCCGCCCACACCACGTTCGCGTCCTTCGGCGACTCACCGATCGCGAAGATGGTGCAGTGGTTCTCGGCGGTCGAGTTGTCCACCGACAGGCCGCCTGATTTGTCCTGCTGCTGCTTTGCGGGGTCGTTCGTGGTGAGGTCGGCGGAGATCCGGTCCCATGTGTCGCCCATGTCGCGCGTGCGGAACAGGAACTGCGAGCCCATGTAGAGCGCGCCGCTCGCGCCCACGTGCAACGGCGCGTTCCAGTTGAAGCGCAGCTTCGGGTCGCCGGGGCCGCGCAGCGGCTGGATGTCTTTCGTCTCGCCGGTGGACAGGCGCACGCGCGACAGATGGCCGCCTTGATACTCACAGTAGATGACGTCCTGGTCCTTGGCGTCCGGGAACGCCCAGAACCCGTCGCCTCCGAGCAGGCTCTCCCACAGCCGGTTCGGCACGCCACCCGAGCGCGTGCTCGGGGCGGTCCACGTGCCGTTGTCCTGAAGTCCGCCGTAGACGTGGTAGGGCACCTTCATGTCATAGGCCACGTGATAGAACTGCCCGACAGGGATGTTCTGGCACGCGCGCCACGTGTTGCCCCGGTCGAGCGAGATGTACACGCCGCCGTCCGTGCCGAGCGCCATGAATTCGGTGTTCTTCGGGTCGATCCACAGCGCGTGCACGTCACTGTGGAACGCGTTGCCACCGAACCCACCGCTCGCGCCCGTGAACTTGGCGCCGGCGTCCTCGCTGACCGACAGGCCGAGGCCGCCTTTGTAGACGCGGTCGAACACCTTGGGGTCGGGCACCACCTGTGCGAAGTAGAACGGCCGCCACGTCACGTCGGCGTTCGAGTCGTTGCCCTTCACCCAGTGCTCGCCGGCGTCGTCGCTGTGATAGAACGCGGTCTTCTTCGCCTCGACCACGGCATAGACACGGCTCGCACGCGCGGGTGAGACCGCAATGCCGATGCGGCCGAGATCCCCTGCGGGCAGTCCGTCCTTGAGCTGGCTCCATGTCCTGCCGCCGTCGATGCTCTTGTAGATGCCCGAACCCGTGCCGCCCGAGGCGAACGTCCACGGCTGGCGGCGCACCGTCCACATGGTGGCGTAGAGCACTTCGGGGTTCTGCGGGTCCCACGCCAGGTCGGCGGCTCCCGTGCGCGCGTCCACGTACAGCGTCTTCTCCCACGTCTTGCCGCCGTCCGTGGTGCGGTACACGCCGCGCTCCGGGCTGTCGGCGAACAGCGGGCCGGTGACTGCGACCACGACGGTGTCGCGCTTGGTGGGATGCACGACGATACGCGCGATGCGCTCGGTCTTCTCCAGTCCCATGCGCGTCCACGAGTCGCCGCCGTCGGTGGTCTTGTAGATGC
>CAZADU010000127.1:0-1607 GCA_964483945.1 uncultured bacterium | reverse complement strand
CCGGGCACCGCTCGCCCCCAGCGGGTGGCCAAGCGCCAGCGCACCGCCGTTGGGATTGACACGCTCCTCGGGCAGGCCCAACTCGCGGACCACGGCCACGACCTGCGAGGCGAACGCCTCGTTCAACTCGATGCGGTCAATATCGGCGAGCGCAAGCCCGGCGCGCGCGAGCGCACGTGGGACCGCCGCCACTGGGCCGATGCCCATGAGTGCGGGGTCCACGCCGGCCACGGCATATGAGACGTAGCGGCCAAGCGGCGCGAGCCCGAGTGTGCGCACGGCTTCGCTAGAGGCCACGATCAGCGCCGACGCACCGTCGCTGGTCGGGCAGGAGTTGCCCGCCGTCACCGTCCCATCGGCGGCGAATGCGGGCTTGAGCGTGGCGAGCTTCTCCAGCGTCGAATCGGGCCGGATGCTGTCGTCTTCGCGCACATCTACTGGCGGCGACGCGTCGGGCAGTGAGACGGGCACGGTCTCTTCGGCGAAGACTCCCTTCGCTCTCGCCGCCGCCGCGCGCGTGTGGCTGCGCACAGCCCAGGCGTCCTGCTCGCCGCGTGAGACGCCGTAGTGCCGTGCGACGCGCTCCGCCGTCTGGCCCATGGTGATGTAGATGTCGGGACGCTCTGCGAGCCACCGGGGGTGCGGCGAGGGGTTGGCCCCGCCCAGGGGGATGCGCGACATGCTCTCCATGCCGCCCACAAGCACCAGCGAGGCGTCGCCCAGACGCACACGATCACAGGCGATCGCGGTGGCCTCGAGACTGCTCGCGCAGAGCCGTGTCAGCGTCATCGCCGGAACTCGGTCGGGCAGACCGGCCGCGAGTGTCACGGCGCGCGCCACGTTCCGGCCCTGCTCGGACTCGGGGTAGGCGCAGCCGACAATGACCTCATCGAGCATGTCGACGGCTGCCGCGGGTAGCTTTGAGAGGAGTGCGCGGAACAGCCCTGCGAGCAACTCGTCCGAGCGAGCGTTGGCAAGCGTGCCCTTGGTGGCACGCGTGAACGGCGTGCGGGCCGCCGCGACGATCCAGGCGTCGCCGGTGCGGCCGCCCGTACTCACGACTCGCGCCGCAGCCGAGCGCGATCCACCTTGCCCAGGTGGGTGCGCGGCAGCGACTCCACCAAGAACACCTCGCGTGGCACCTTGTAAGGCTCGAGCCGCGCGCGTGCGAACGCCTGCAGCTCCGCCGCGAGCCCTGCGCGCTGTTCGCGTGCGACCACGAAAGCGATCGGCTTCATCAGGCCGTTCGAGTCCTCGCGCCCCACCACCGCTACCTCGGCCACGGCCTCGTGCTGCAGCAGGCAGCCCTCGACCTCGGCGGGAGCCAGCCACTTGCCCGAGATCTTGAGCAGTTCGTCGCCGCGGCCGCAGTAGGTGACGTAGCCGTCTTGGTCCATCGCGATCAAGTCGCCCGAGACGTACCACTCGCCGCGAAACGCCTGCTGCGTTCGCTCCAGCTGCTGCCAGTAGCCGATGGCGCGCGACGCACCGCGCACCCACAGCCAGCCCGTCTCGCCGAGCGGCAGCTCAGTCCCGGCCTCGTCGCACACCCTCACCTCGAAGCCGGGCACGACCTGACCTAGCGTGCCCTTGCGAGCTGTGCCCGG
>CAZADU010000126.1:0-3338 GCA_964483945.1 uncultured bacterium | reverse complement strand
GCTCCGACGCTGCTATGAACCGGGCTGTCTGGATTCCCGACCTCGCTCGCGAGACCTCCGTGCGCATGACCTTCACGGGCAAGGACGACGACGCGGTGTGGTCACCCGACGGCACGCGCCTCGCGTGGGCCGGCCCCGACGGCATCATGACCCGGGCCGCGAGCGGCGCCGGGGAGGCGACGAGCGCGTTCCTGTCCCGGTCGGACTTGTCGCCCAGCCAGTGGACACCCGACGGGCGGACGCTGCTGTTCACCACCGCCGGGCAGCGCCAGGCGCGCAACAGCGACGCAGTGTGGACGCTGGACCTCGCCACCGGAACGCCGGCCGAACTCCTCAACAGCGCGGCCGGAATCGCCAGGTTCGGCCAGGTCTCGCCGGACGGGCGCTGGATCGCGTTCTCGTCGCAGCAGGACAACCGCGTCGAGGTCTACATCCTGGACTACCCCGGGCTCAAGGGCCGCTGGCAGGTTTCCGCTCGAGGTGGCCGGGCCCCCCGCTGGCGGGGTGATGGCGCCGAACTGTTCTTCCTGGATTCCGAAGGCCGTGTGCTGGCCGTGAGCGTCACCGCCGCCGACAGCTCATTGGTCCTGGGCATACCCTCGGTGTTGTTCGGCACGGACATGGGGAACCATACGTTCAACCGAACCTTTTCGTGGGACGTGGATGCAGCGGGCCAGCGGTTCTTCACGATCGAACCCATGCAGGTTGCGGACGAGCGACCGCCCCTGATGCTGATCCGGGGCTGGACACCGCCCAAGGATCGCAAGTGACGCGCTCGGCGCTGCCCGCTGAGGGAAGCCTGCCGCACGGGCTCGCGATGCCACCACCCTCGGCACCCAACCACCGACCGCACTGACGCAAACCTTCTTCTGGAACTTATAGGAGGAGCGCGTGAAACAGTCGGACGCGAGCCCGAGCCAGTCGGCGGCGGAACTCATCTCGCAGCGGATCATCGATCTCGGGGACTGGCGAGGGGAGACCCTCAGCCGGATGCGCAAGCTCATCCAGGCTGCAGACCCGGACGTCGTCGAGGAGTGGAAGTGGATGAACCCGGTCTGGTCGCACGACGGCATCATCTGCACGGGCGAGTCCTACAAGCGCGCCGTGAAGCTGACGTTCGCCAAGGGCGCATCCCTGAAGGATCCAGCACGTCTCTTCAACTCGAGTCTCGACGGTAACGTTCGCCGAGCGATCGATATCCACGAAGGCGAACAAGTCGATGCGACCGCGTTCAAGGCACTCATTCGCCAGGCGGTCGCGCTGAACGGCTCTGGCAAGCCGAAGCCCGCCAAGCGAGCGAAGTCCTAGGGAATCCGCCGAACAGGAGGGGCTCATGCCCAGCAAGGCCAAGCTCAGGGCGACCAAGCGTTCTCCGCGCGACATCCAGGCGAACCCGGTCGCAGCCAAACTCAAGCGCTCGGCTGCGAAGCCGGCCCTCCTCGCCGGGGGCAACCCACAGATCGCGAAGGCCGGTGGCAACGCCCCCGTGCAGGCCTGCATCGCGGCCATGCCCGGCTGGGTCCCGTAGCAGGTCAGTCCCGGTGAAGCCTCGCGGTTTCGCGCTTTCTTGCCCATGCATCGAGCGCACGCACGATGCGCCGCGGTGGTGGGACCGCGAAGTCCTTGGCGGTGGCCACCCTGCCCTCGAGCAGTAGATCCTTCGGCTGGTGGTAGGTCCCGAAGGCCCAATCCGCGAGCGGAAGCGCGAAGAAGCCCGAGATCGCCTCGTTGCACGCGATGTTGGCGTGATGCATATGGTGGAAGCCATACAGCTTCCGCCAGAACACCCCGAAGCGCGGGTGTTCCGTCGCGTGTTTCCACCATTCGTAGGATCGGTGTTCGATCGCGTGCAGGATCTCGTAGAGACACATGGACCAGGTGATGGCCGCATACCCGCCCATGAGCACCGGCGCACTCGGGAGCAGGAACTGCACGCCGATCAGGAGCGGAGTGAACACCGCCCAGAATGCCAGGATCGCGTAGACCGGAAACATCGAGTCCACGTGCTGAGCCGCCTCGACGATCGGGTAGCGGTTGAGCACGTAGCGATCGGATCCCTCCACCAGCGGTTGCAGTCGGATCGGCGTCAGGCCGTGATGACTACGGTGTCCGCGAGCGAACCGGTCGAGGAGACGGGCGGTGGCCGAATGAAGAACGTAGCGATGGAACCACCACTCGAAGAAGCACAGGAACAGATGCGCCGTCAGGAACGTGAGCACGAGTGCGGGCCATCCGGCCGCAAACTGCTTCGCCCACACACCCGGGAGCAGGAATCGGAACGCGAGCAGCAACAGGGCGTACTGGCCGATCGCCTGAAGGCTGAACCAGAAGATGGAGAACTTCTGCTGGACTCGATTCAGAGGGGGTCGCTCCTCTACTGCTCACGGATCCTGGGAATCTCCCGCATCCGCCGCGGGTCGCCGGCGGGGTTGCCGGGACGAGCCGACAGCATATCACCCCGGGTGCTGGGCGACAGTGCGCCTCGGAGCGGCCGTTCTTCAGGCCGCGATGTGCCTTGCCACTGCCGCTCGCACGAGACTACGCTTCGGCCTCGCCGCCGTGCTCCTACCGCCGCTTCCAGAAGGAGCGTTTAGCCATGCAGCTGTTCGTCATGCTGGGCGTCGCCGTCGTCCTCGTCGCCCTGTTCGCGGGGATGTACAACGGGCTCGTCGGCCTGCGGAACCGCGCGGCCGGCGCGTGGGCGGACATCGAGGTGCAGCTCAAGCGCCGGCACGACCTCGTGGGAAACCTCGTCGAGACGGTGAAGGGCTACGCCAAACACGAGCAGAAGACGCTTGAACAGGTGATCGACGCACGTGGACGCGCGATGGGCGCGGCCGGGAGTGGTGGACCGCGCGAGTCCGGCCAGGCCGAGAACCTGCTCACCTCGCAGCTGCGTTCGCTGTTCGCGCTGGCGGAGGCCTACCCCGACCTCAAGGCGAATCAGGGCTTCCAGGAGTTGCAGGGCGCGATCGAGCGGCTCGAGACCGAGATCCAAGCGGCGCGCCGGTACTACAACGCCGTCGTGCGCGACCTGAACACCAAGGTCCAGTCGGTACCCGACCTCCTCGTGGCGCGCATGTTCGGCTTCGGCGAACGTGACTACTTCGAGCTCGCGGATCCGTCCGAAGCCGTGGTACCCAAGGTTCAGTTCTAGAGGTGCGCCTGCGACCGTCCGCGCGCACATTTGCGGGTCTGTTGCTGGCGCTGCTGGCCTCGCTTGCCGGACCTGCTGCCGCTGACCTCGGTGGCTACGCCATCCACCGCTTCGACACGCGACTCACCGTGGAGCGGAACGCGACGCTTCAGGTCGAGGAGCGGCTCGAGGTCGAATTCCA
>CAZADU010000125.1:0-6300 GCA_964483945.1 uncultured bacterium | reverse complement strand
CACAGGGAGTGATCCTGGTGCCGGCGGACGGCGCGACGGGTGCGGTCACCGCGACCCTCGGCACGTTGGCGCCCGGAGCCTCCGCGACGATCCGCTTCAGCGTGCGCATCGATTACCCGTGATCTGACACCCGTGCGGCGGGGAGCAGGACGCCCCCCGCCGCCAGCCGGGGCCCAGCCCACAGCAGGGCCCTCTCCTACAGTCTCGCGGCGCCGCTTCACCGGATTCCTGGTCCGGTGGGCGGCGCTCGCGGGGCATCGGGGCATGTGCATGTCCTTCGGTTCCCATTCCACCGCCCGGTGGTCTCGCGCTATTACACGCGCGCGCACGCGCACGCGCGCGTGGACGCTCGCGGGCGCGATGGGACTGCTGCTGCACGGGACCGCGCTCGCCGCCCCAGCCCCCGGCACGCCGATCGACAATACCGCCTCGGCCGCCGCGTTCGATTCCGGCGGCGCGCCGATCATGCCGCAAAGCAACACCGTGCGCACGGTGGTGCAGGCCGCCGGCGAGGGCGTTGCCCTGCGGCCTGACCGCGGCGGTTACGCGGCCCCCGGCAGCACGCTGACGCTGGCGCACCAGCTCGTGAACACCGGCAGCCTGCCGGGCGACTTCCGCCTCGACGCGCTGAACCTGACGTTCGACGGCTTCGACGCCACCGGGATCGCGCTGGCGCACGACCGCAACCGCGACGGTGTCCTCGGCCCCGGCGACACACCGGTGGCACTGGGCGGCGTGGTGAGCGTGGCGGTGGGCGATTCGGCGAGCGTGCTGCTGACACTCGGCGCATCGCTCACCGCGCCGCTCGGTGCGGCCGCGCTCGTGCGGCTCACGGCGACCGGGCTGGCGCAAGGCGCGACCGCGTCAGTCACCGACACGCTGCGCACACCGCCGTCGGGGACACTGCCCGAGATCACGTTCTTCGACGCGCCGGACTACGTGCGCGCCACTCGTGTCTCGGCACTGTCTTCGCCGCTGCACGTGCAGGTTCTGGCGCGCGCCTGCGACCTGGACCCGCTCGTCGCCGAACGCATCCGTGTCACGCTGCGCTCGCAGGGCACGGGGGACCGCGAGACGTTCGACGCGTACGAGACCGGGCCGCACTCCGGTCTGTTCCGCGTCATGCCCATGGCGCCCACTGCGCCGGGGCCGGGTGCGTCGGCCATCGGCGACGGCGTGGTCGGGATCCAGCGCGGCGACCTCGTGACCGCCGAGGTCGCAGACTGCGGCCGCGCGCTCACCACCGCCTCGGTGTGGATCGACCCGGTCAGCGTGGTGTACGAATCGCGCACCAACCTACCCGTCGGAGGCGTTCGCGTCCGGCTCGTGGACGTGAGCGGTGCTGGCAACGGTGGCGTGCCCGGCGGACCGGCGCGCGTGTTCGCGGCCGACGGCGTCGCGGCAGCCCCCGCCGAGGTCCTCAGCGACGGAATCGGCCGGTACGCATTCCCCCTGGTGCCGCGCAGCACCTATCGGCTGGAGGTCACGCCGAGCGAGCCGTGGCGATTCCCGTCGCGCATGGCCGCCGCCTCGCTTCCCCCCGGGCACTTCACCGATCCCGCCGGCTCGTACGGCGGTCCGTTCACCCCGGTGGACTCGCTGGCACCGCTCGCCGTGGACGTTCCGGTGGACCTGGTCGGCACCATCGCGCTGTTCGTCGAGCACACCGCTTCGCGTTCCGAGGCCGAATGGGGCGACCAGCTCGAGTACGTGATCCGCGTCGCCAATCGCTCGGACAGCTCGCTCGCCGAGGTAACGCTGCACGAGACACTGCCCCCCGGATTCGCCTACGAACGCGGCTCCGCGCTTGGCTGCCCGCTGGACGCGAACGGCCGTGTCGTGGCGCTGCAGCCGCCCGCCTCTGACGCGCAGGGCTCGGGGCCTGCTCTTGCGTTCGGCATCGGTCCGCTCGGGCCCGGTGCGAGTCACGAGCTGCGGCTGCGCGTGCGCGTGCGTTCCGGTGCAGCACCCGGTGAGGCTCGGGCTGTCGCGCAGGCGGTGGCGGATCCCACCGTTTCGAACGCGGCGACGGCCAGCGTGCTGGTGCGCGGCGATGTGTTCGCCGACGAGGGCGGCATCCTCGGCAGCGTGCGCGTGCTCTCGGCCGAGGGCGCGCTCACCGCCGGGCTGGCCGGCGTGCGGGTGTACCTGGACGACGGCACGTGGGCGCTCACCGATGCGCAGGGGCGGTTCAGCTTCACGGGTGTCGCTCCGCGCACACATGCACTCAAGCTCGACCGCACGACGCTGCCACCGCGCTCCATGCCGGTCGCACTCGACCGTCGCGACGCCGGCACGCCGGGCCTGCGGTTCGTGGACCTGACTCGCGGCGAGTTCGTGCGCGCCGACTTCGCCGTGAGCGGCGACACCTCGTCCATGCGCGAAGCACAGGACCGCCGCATGGCGGCCACGTCGCGCGACGAGGCGGCCCGCGCTCTGCGCCATGCCATGTTGCGCCCCGAGCAACGAGCCCGCACCGAGGACCCGCGCACGCTGCCGGCTTCGGGCACGTTCACCGGTGAGCGCGACCCGCTCGCGCTCGCCGCCTCACCCTCTGCACGCACCACGCCGGCCGTTCTCGCCGTGTCCACGCTGGAGCAGTTGCTACCCACGCTCGATTCCGAGTTGGGCTTCGTTGGGCTCTTCGACCTCGACACGGTCACGACCACGCAGATCGCCGTGCGGGTGAAGGGCCGGCTCGGCACGCCGCTGCTGCTGCGCGTGAATGGCGTGCGCGTGCCCGAGTCGCGCGTCGGCCGCCGCGTCACCGCGGTGAGCGCGGGACTCGAAGCGTGGGAGTACGTGGGCGTGACGCTCAAGCCGGGCATCAACGTGCTGGAACTGGCCCCGCCGCGCGCTCAGGGCCGTGTCGCCGTGCGCGTCGTCGCGCCCGCCTCGCTCGGTTGGATCGGACTGCACGGGCCGCGCACCGCGCCCGCGGACGGCCGCAGCCCCGTGCTGCTCACGCTCGCCGTGGCGGACTCGTCAGGCGTGCCGGTCGGTGCACGCACGCTGGTCACGCTCGAGAGCACGCTGGGCCGAGTCTCCGCCGAGGATCTCGACCCGGCGCGCCCAGGCGTGCAGGTGGCGGTCGAGGGCGGCAGCGCGCAGTTCACGCTGCTGCCACCCGCATCGCCCGGCCGTGCGACCGTGACGGCTGCGACGGGCGCGTTCCGCACGGCCACCGGCGTGGAGTTCCTGCCCGAGATGCGCCCGCTGCTGGCGGTGGGTTCACTCGAGGGCGTCGTCACGCTGCAGGGCGTGCGGCACCCGGTCAACGGGCGCGCCCCGCGGCGCGGGTTCGAGCAGCCGATCGAGCAGTTCTTCACCGAATCGGCCGACGGCACGCAGAGCGCTGGCGCGCGCGGTGCGTTGTTCGTGAAGGGCCGTGTGCGCGACGACATGCAGCTCACGCTCGGGTACGACTCGGACCGCGACGCCCAACTGCGCCAGTTCCGTGACATGCAGCCCGACCGCGGCTATCCGGTGGTGGGCGACGCCAGTGTGCGCGGCTACGAGGCGCAGTCCACGGGCCGGCTCTACGCGAAACTCGAGCGTCGAGACGCGTCGCTGTTCTACGGCGACCTCACCACGAACAGCACGCCGTTCTCGTCCGTTGGCAACATCACGCTGGCGAACTACGCGCGCAGCCTCACCGGTGCCGCTGCCGCGTGGGGTGACGAGCGCAGCGGCGGGCGCGCGTTCACCAGCCGAGAGCACTCCGCCAGCGTGGTGGATGAACTTCCCGGCGTGGGCATCTCGGGGCCCTACCAGCTGACGCGACTGCCTGTCGTCGAAAACAGCGAACGCGTCGAGATCCTGGTGCGCAGCCGCGACCAGTCCGCGGTGGTGCTCTCGTCCGAGGTGCGCCAGCGCTTCACCGACTACGAGCTCGAGGCGGTCACCGGACGGCTGCTGTTCCGCTCGCCCATCCCCAGTCTCGACGCCAACCTGAACCCGGTCTCGGTGCGCGTGAGCTACGAGGTCGAGGAGGGCGGCGAGGCCGCGTGGGTGCACGGTGTGCAACTGCACGAGCGCGTGCACCCGCGCGTCGACGTGAGCGGCACGTACGTGGACGACCACGACCCGGTGCAGCCGCTCGAGCTGCGCGGGGCCTCCGCCCTCATGCGCGTGGCCGCGAAGACCACGCTCGAGACCGAGTGGGCGATGACCCGCCGCATGGCGACCGCCACCGAGGCGGCATCCGACGGCGACGCGGGCCGGTTCGAGCTGAAGCACGAAGGGACGCGCACACAGGGCCGGTTGTGGGGCATGAGCGCTGCGAACGGCTTCACGAACCCCGGCGCCGGGCTGGCGGGCGGTCGCACCGAGGCGGGCGGCCGTTTCGCCACGCGCATCGCCGAGCGCACTCGCCTCACCGCCGAAGCCATCTACAGCGCCGACGCCGGCGGCCAGACCCAGCGTCGCGGGTTCCTCGCAGCCGTGGACCGCACGCTGTCCGACGCCTGGCGAGGCGAGCTGGGCGCACGCGTCTCGGGCGAGTCGCGCACGACCGGCGACGAGGAGCCGCTGCTGACATCGGTGCGAGCACGGCTACTTGGCCAGTGGCCGAAGCATCCAGAGTGGAGCGGCTACGGCGAGTACGAGCAGGACCTGCGCGACGCCGACCGGCGGCTGCTCGCGGTGGGCGGCGAGTACCGCTTCAGTGCGCGCGCCCGCGCCTACGCTCGCCACGAGCTGGCGTCGTCGCTGTCGGGAGCATGGGCGCTGTCGAGTGGCGAGCAACGCCTCGCCACCGTGGCAGGCGTGGATGCTTCGCTCGCGCATGACGCGCACGTATTCAGCGAATACCGGCTCGCCGACGCGTTCGGTGGGCGCGACGCGCAAGCCGCGGTGGGCCTGCGCAACAGTTGGCGGCTCAAGAGCGGTATGCGCGTGGGCGGCTCGTTCGAGCGTGTGAACCCGATCGCAGGCCCCGGTTCTGCCGAGGGGCCGAGCACGGCGGTGTCGGGCAGCGTGGACTGGGCGGACGATCCTCGCTGGAAGGGCTCGGCGCGCATGGAGGTGCGTTCGAGCAGTACCGCCGACCAGGTGCTACAGACCATGGCGGGCGCGGTGAAGCTGGATTCGTCATGGACCGCACTCGGCCGGCACCAGCTCAGCCTCGGCGGCTCGACGGCGCTGGCGGGACGCGAGACGCGCGAAGATCTCGAGGTCGCACTCGCGTTCCGTGACGCCGGTGGACCGCCGCGCGCGACCGGACGCTGGGACGCCCTCAGCCGGTGGGAGCTGCACTACGAGCGGCTCCCCGGCGATGGCGAGCCCAACCGCCGTGTCGCAAACGTGATCGGCCTGAACGGCATGGGCCGGTTCCCGAACAGCTGGAACGCGAACGTGGCGTGGGCGGGAAAGCTCACGCGCGATGAGAGCCACGGTGAGGTGGCCGCGGGCCTGGCGCAATGGCTGCACGGTCGCGTGCTCGTCGACTTCGGCAGCGTGTGGGACGCGGGACTCTCGGGCAGCGTGCTCTCGGGGCACTCGCTTGCGGAGCGCCAGTTCGGTCTGGGTGCGGAGTTCGGGCGCCAGCTGCCGGCGGGCACGTGGCTGTCGCTCGGCTACAACTATCTCGGCTACCGCGACGACGAACTCACGTCGGAGGAGTGGACGCGGTCGGGCGCGTACCTGCGGCTGCGAGCGAAGTTCGACGAGACGCTGTTCCAGCGCGCGGGGAGGCGGCCGTGAAGTCTGTTCTCCCGGCCATGCTCCGTCGGTTCGGCGGAGTCGGGCTGCTGCTCGCCATGTTGCCTGCGACCGCACTGGCACAGGTCGCACGCACGTTCGTGCCGCGGTTCAACGTGCAGACGACGGGCGACCTGACGCTGATCGGCAACACGCTCATGACCTGTTCGGGCGGCGGGCAGTGCCCGTCGGCTCGCAACGGCGGCACCGGCAACGTCAGCAACCAGAACTTCACCATGCAGTATGTGGAGGTGGACGGCGACGCCTCGACGTTCTCCTCCAGCACGGCCACGCTGACGCTGCCGCCAGGAGCGACGGTGCTGTGGGCGGGGCTCTACTGGGGCGGGTCCTCCTCCGGCGCGGCGCGCAACACGGCGAAGCTCGCCGTGCCGGGTAGTGGCTACGTGACACTCACCGCGCAACAGCTCGACGCGATCGGTACTGCCTATCAGAGCTTCGTGGACGTCACGTCGCAGGTGCGCACCAACGGGTCGGGCACGTACCGCGTGGCCGACGTGCTGTCGTCACCGGGCAGCAGCGACGTGTGGGCCGGCTGGAGCATCGTCGTGGCCTACCACCTCGGCACCGAACTGGCGCGCA
>CAZADU010000124.1:0-6385 GCA_964483945.1 uncultured bacterium | reverse complement strand
CTCCGGTTCTAGCCCCGGCAACAGCGCCTGGCTCTCCACCAGGTGCACCTGCGCGGCGGCCGCCCGCAGCGCCTGGGCCGCGGCCGCGGTCCCGCGGAGGGCTCGGATATCCACATAGTGCCCCGCCTGCTCCCACTGGCGCTGGAGTGCGGGCAGGACCAGCGCCCCTGCCAGGTCGGCGTCGAAGGCGGCCGTCAGGTGATGACTCTCGGGACGGACCGTCTGGCCGCGACGTGCCGGCCGGGACGCGACCTGGGCGGCACGGCGCTCCGCCCGGTCGGCCGCGGTCTCGAGCCGCGGCCAGTCGTAATCCAGTCGCGCGCCGGGCAGCCAGCGCCGGAGCGGCTCGCCCCGAGAGCCGAGCGTGCCGAGCAGTTCCTCGCGATTGAGTGCGTGTGCGAGCGATTGGCGAACTCCCACCTTCGTCGTGGGCGGCACGTCGGCACGCAGGATGAGTAGCAGCCGCCGCGGCGGGTGGGACGCGCGGCGGTCCACCGACCAGCCCTTGGGGAGCGGCTGATCCAACAGTCCGGGTGCGACCGGCCAGGTCACGTCAGCGAGTCCCTGACGCAGGATCGAACGAGCGCGCGCCGCTCCGCTGCCGAAGTGAACGCGCAGCGTGTCGAGCGAGGCCGCGGCACCCGCGGCCGGCGAGGCGGCCGCGAGCGTGAGCCCGCGCTCCGCATCGGCCGCGACGACGCGATAAGGCCCCACACCCACGGCGTCGGACCACTCCCCCGTGCGACGCTTCCACGGCGTGCTCACGCCGGGCACCGACAGCTTTTCGAGCAGCCGTCGATCGCGCACGGCGAGCCGCAGCACGAGCGTGCGTGGATCGGGGGCTTCGATGCCGAGTGCGGGCAGCTCGCGCCCGGCCCGCACTTGCGACACACCGCGCACCGCGCCCAGCAGCCAGCTGCGCGTGGCGTGATCGGCGCGACCCAGTCCGGCGGTGAGGGCTTCGCGCACGTCGGCGCTACTGACGGGCGAGCCGTCCGTGTAGCGGAGTGCGGCCGGCAGTCGGAACGTCCATGTCAGGCTGTCGGCCGAGCACTCGATCGCCTCGGCGAGCGCGGCGCGAACGATTCCCGACGAATCGCGCTCGACGAGCCCACGAGAGAGGTGGCGTTCGAGCGCGAAGCGCAGGGCATCGGGCGGGCCGTCGGGATCGAACACCGGGCGCGCTCGGCTCGCGTACCACCTGAGCGACGAAGTGGGTTCGCTCGCGCGACGTGCGCATCCCGCGGCGAACGCCGAGGCGGCGAGTAGGGCGAGCACGACCGCCTTAGCGCGGGACATCCGTTCGGACATGGGCATGGGCGCGCATCCTAGCCGAGACGATCCCGCAAGGTCGCACGAGTGGCTGCCGCGAGTCGCATGGTTCTTCGCTGCGCCGCGCGGCGCGGCGCAGCGCGGCCGAGCGCGGCGCTGTGCTAGCGTCCCGCCATGCCCCTCCCACCCGCGATGACTGGCCCCGCTCCCGACGTGCTCGGGCTCGAGCGGCTGCACCCGGAACAGCGCGACGCGGTCACGCACGGCGAAGGCCCGCTGCTCATCGTGGCGGGCGCCGGCACGGGCAAGACGCAGGTGGTCACGCACCGCATCGCGTGGCTCATCTCGGAGAAGAAGGCGCGCCCCGAGCAGGTGCTCGCACTCACATTCACCGACAAGGCCGCCGCCGAGATGGAATCGCGAGTGGACCAGCTCGTGCCCTATGGCCTGGTCGGCGCCACCATCGCGACGTTCAACGCGTTCTGCGACCGGCTCGTGCGCGAGCACGCGGTGGAGCTGGGGCTCACCAGCCGACTGCGCGTGGAGTCCGAAGCCGAGATCCTCGTATTCCTGCGAGAGCGCGTGTTCGAACTGGGACTCGATCGTTACCTGCCGCTCGGACGACCCGACGAGAACCTGCGTGCACTCACCCGGCTGTTCAGCCGCGCCCGCAACGAGGACGTCTCGCCGGAACGCTACGCCGAGTTCGCCGCCAGCCTCGCCGCCGCCGCCGGCGACGATCCCGATCTGCGCGATCGCGCCGGGGCCGAACAGGAAAAGGCGCGCGCCTACTCGAAGTTCGAGCAACTGCTGTTCGCAGCCGGCCGCGTGGACTTCGACTCGCAGATCCGGCTGGCGTTGCGGCTGCTGCGCGAACGCGCGCACGTGCGGCGCGCCGTGCAGGAGCAGTACCGCTGGATCCTCGTGGACGAGTTCCAGGACACGAATCACGTGCAGTTCGAACTGGTCCGGCTGCTGGCCGGCACGCGCCGCAATCTCACCGTGGTGGGCGATGACGACCAGAGCATCTACCGCTTTCGCGGTGCCAAGACCGAGAACATCCTGCAGTTCCTCGAGGTGTTCCCAGGCGCTCGCCAGGTGTTGCTCAACCGCAACCACCGCTCGGGCCAGCGCATCCTCGACGACTCGCACCGGCTGATCCGTGCCAACGACCCGTGGCGGCTGGAGGCACAGAACGGCCTCGACAAGCGCCTGCTCGCGCAGCGACAGGACCCCGCCACGGGCGAGACGCTCGTGGGTCGGGTCGAGCACCACGCATTCGCCACCGGCCGCGATGAGACCGAATGGGTGGCGGACCAGATCGCGGCGGCGATCGAGTCCGGCGCTGCCCTGCCTTCGGACTTCGCCGTGCTCGGACGCGCGCACAACCACTTGGACCCGTTCGCGCTGGCGTTGCAGGCGCGCGGCGTGCGGTTCCGTCGCGTCGGCACGCGCGGGCTCTATTCGCGGCCCGAGGTGATGCTGTGCCTGAACGTGCTGCGCACCGTGGCCGACCCCGACCATGGAGCCGCGCACCCGGTGCTGGGGGACGCGTTGTTCGGCGCCGAAGCGGTGGACCTGGCACGGCTCGGGCACCGCGCCAAGCGCACGAATCGCGGATTGCTCCCGCTCGCCGTCGAGGCGGCCGCCGGGCGAGGCGGCGGCGAGCCGCTCTCGAGTGCGACGCGCGGCGCGGTGCAGCGCTTCGCCTCGCTGCACGCGCGCTTGTGCGAGAGCGCGATCCGGCGGCCGACGAGCGAGGTGCTCTACCAGTTCGTGAGCGAGAGCGGCATGCTGGACGAACTGGCGGACGACCTGGATGCCGAAGCGCTCGAGAAGGCGCAGAACCTGAACAAGCTGTTCGGCATCGTGTCGCGCGTGGGCCCGCTGCTGCGAAGCGACCGTGTGCCCGCGTTCATCGAGCACCTGGATCTGCTGATCGAGATGGGCGACGACCCTTCGGCGGCCGAACTGGAGCCCGACGAGGACACGGTGAGCCTGCTCACGGCGCACGGGGCAAAGGGACTCGAGTACCGGGTGGTGTTCGTCGTGAATCTCGTCGAGCAGCGCTTCCCGCAGTACAACAAGGCCGAAGGCCTCGAGTTCCCCGCCGAGCTGCGCCAGGTGCACACCGGCCCGCTCGGGACCAGCGACGCTCGCGACGACCACTATCGTGAGGAACGGCGGCTCGCCTACGTGGCCATGACGCGCGCCATGGACCGGCTCGTGCTCACCCACGCGGCGGACTACGGCGGGCGGCGCGCCGCCAAGATGTCGAGATTCGTGAGCGAGGCCCTCGACCTGCCCGCAGCACCCAAGGGTGCGAAGGGGGCGTCCGCGCTGCAGTCCATCCAGCGTTACGCGCCGGCTGCGGAGCCCGCGGCCCCGCCCATCGCGCCCGTGCCAGATGGACGGCCGCTGACGCTATCGCATGCGCAGATCGACGATTGGCTCACCTGCCCGCTCAAGTACCTGTACGCGCACATCGCGCACGTGCCGCTCGCCGGGGACCCGCAGTTCATGTACGGCAATGCCGTCCACCACGCCCTCAAGGTGTGGCACCAGCATCGTATCAAGGGCTTGCCCATCGCGGTGGATGACGTGGTCGCGGCGTTCGACTCGGCGTGGTCGTCCGAGGGCTTCCTGACACGCGAGCACGAGGAGCGCACGCAGGCTCAGGGTCGCGAGTCGCTGCGCAGGTTCGTGGCGCGTGACGCGGCCGCCGAGCGCACGCCGCTCGCGGTCGAGACCGAGTTCAAGTTCAAGATCGGCGACGACGTGGTGGTCGGGCGCTGGGACCGCATCGACGAGCGCAAAGAGGGCATCGTGCTCGTGGACTACAAGAGCAGCGATGTGGAAGACCCCGACAAGGCCGCTCAGCGCGCCCGGGACTCCTTGAAGGACGGCCAACTCGGGCTCTACGCGCTTGCGTATCACGAGTCGCGCCAGGTGATGCCGGCCGCGGTCGAACTGCAATTCGTCGGCACCGGTGTGGCTGGCACCGCCGAGGTGGAGCCCGAGCACCTGGAGCGCGCCCGCGAGCGGGTGCGCGAGGCCGCCGCCGGCATCCGCGCCGCGCAGTTCCCGCCGCGGCCGGACCAGCGCAACTGCGGGTATTGCTCCTACCGCCAGTTCTGCCCGCACAGTGCGGCGAGGCGAATGTGACCGCCGAGACGCCGGAAGCATTGCGCGACGCCGCGTGCGAGTTCGCGCGCGCGGCCGGCGCGATCCTGCTCGAAGGCTACGGGCGCGTGCACGCGCCCGAGAAAAAGGGCCGCATCGATCTGGTCACGGAATACGACCGGCGATCCGAGGCGCTGCTGTTGTCGAGGATCCGCGAGCGCTTCCCGGCGCACGCGGTGGTGGCCGAGGAGTCGGGGCTGCACGCCGGTGCCGAGGCGCACAACGTGCGTTGGTATTGCGACCCGCTCGACGGTACGACGAACTTCGCGCACAACTACCCGTTCTTCGCAGTCTCGATCGGGGTCGAGACGGACGGCGAGATGGCCGCCGGCGCGATCTTCGATCCGGTACGGGGCGAGATGTTCGCCGCCGCCGCCGGACATGGCGCCTCGCTCGACGGCCGGCCGATCCGTGTCTCGGGCATCGCCGCACTGGAAGATGCGCTGCTCGTCACCGGGTTCCCCTACACCCTGCGCGAGCGGCCAGAGCAGCACCTGCCGCTGTTCCAGGACTTCCTGCTGCGCGCCCAGGGCGTGCGGCGCGATGGCTCGGCCGCACTGAACCTCGGCTACCTCGCCATGGGCCGATTCGACGGCATGTGGGAGGGCGACCTGTCCCCGTGGGACGTGGCCGCCGGCTCCCTGATCGTGCGCGAGGCGGGTGGCGTCGTGACCGGGTACTCGGGCGGGCCGTTCCAGCTGGACGGACGTCGCATCGTCGCCGCGAATCCATCGCTGCACGCGCAGCTACTCGAGGTCGTACAGCGCCACGCGTGAGTCGGCGAGGTCAAGCGCGCGGGTACGACTACGCCGCGGCGCGCTCGCCGGCGGTACCGAGCCGCGACCGGATGCGCTCGATGAGCGCGCGCATCTCATAGGGCTTGGTGTGGTACTCATCCGCGCCCAATTCGAGTGCCAGCCGACGGTCGGTGTCGCCAGAGCGAGCGCTCAGGATGAAGATGGGGATCCGCTTGTAGCGCTCGTCGAACTTGAGGGCGCGGCACACCTTGTAGCCGTCCATGCGCGGCAGCATGAGGTCCAGCACCATGAGGTCCGGCGTGAGCTGCCGCGCCGCGGCCAGCCCCTGCTCGCCGTCGCTGGCAGTGACCACTTCGAATCCTTCGGCCTCGAGGCCGAACTTGAGGACCTGGAGCAGGTCCTGCTCGTCGTCCACGATGAGGATGCGCTTGCGCGAATCGGACATCCTGTCTCCCGGGTGAGGGGCCACGGTTCTCCCGGGGCATCGGCCGGTACCGTTCCCGCCATGAGTCGTTTGTCGGCACCTGCGCCGGCTCGAGCCCTCCGCGTGCTCACGAGCGGCCTGGACTATTCATGAACCGTGAGCCGAGAGGGTCGGATGCCCGTGAAGCGCCAAGGCGCTCACACCGGCAAGGCGATGGCGCTTCGCGGCCGCGCGCTTGGAGTTCAGGCGTGCTCGCGCTCGTGGAAGACGCCTCCCGCGGCGCTCTTGGACGATCCGTGGCCGCGAACTTCTTCTTCTCGAGCGTGCGCAACGCCATGTCCAAGAGCTTCTCGAACAGCGGCGATGTCGTGGCGAGGCACCTGATGGCCCAACAGGTCCTGCGCCTGCTGCATCTTGGCGAGCACACGACGCGACATCGTGAACTGGACTTTGACCTGCTCGGCGTTGAGCGGGTCGACGTGCGCGCGGGCCCGAACTGGTACCTGCGGATTGGGCGGATTCGGGGCAGTCAATGGGACAGGCACACTCGCTAGCGATTGTAGATTTTTCTTACAGTCGACCGGCAGCGCTTGCATCAGCCCGTGCATGGATGCCTGAGTCGGCATCCGGCCGCAACAGCGATTCATGGGCAGCCGGCCCTCGCAGGGGGGTACCCTGCGAAGCAGGGTCCGCTCATGAATAGTCCAGGCTAGAGCACGAACTCGACCCAACTGCGGCGCTCGTCCTT
>CAZADU010000123.1:0-3212 GCA_964483945.1 uncultured bacterium | reverse complement strand
CAGCGTGGCGATGGCCCTGGCGCCACTTGCGGTGGAGGCACCGCATGAACGCGCTTTCGTGATGGCGTTCATGGAGCGATGGGGTGGTGCGCTCTCCCAGGGTGGGAAGCGGGCCCGAGGCTGAGCAGCATGCCGTTCCTGGAGACGCAGGTCTGGAACCACGTCGAACATGGCCGCGAGAGTATTCCGACGTGTTCAATAGGCGATCGGCTGACGACGCTTGCGACGGGTTGGGGCCGTGCGCCAGTTGCCGCGAGGGATCAGCCTTCGGCGGCGGGTCTCCCCAACGCCTCGAGCAGCATGTGGTTCACGCGGCGGGTCTGTGCTGCCGGAGCATAAGGGCCGCTCAGCAGGAAGGCCGGAACACCCTCGACCTCGCCGCATGGGCCGGCGGCAAGCCCGCGCATGCCGACCGCCACCTCGGCGGCCCGCTTGTAGGCGAAGACGACGAGCTGCGGCCGCCAACCGCGGACTTTGACGCGGAACTCGGCGACACCCTTCGCGAAGTCCTCGATCGTGAGCTCCGACGCCGATCGGGTGGCGAGCTTCACCACATCCGTCAGCCCATGGCCATCCCGCACGAACGCCATGTCCTCGTGGCCCGGAATGGCGTCCCTCAGAAGTCCCAGCCGTTCGAGACGCTGCCACAGCCGGCGACCGAGCTTGCCCTGGTAGTAGTGCCCCCTCGCGACCGACGCCGGGGCTGGATTGATGCCCACGAGCAGGATGCCGCCCGCACGGGGCGGGAAGTCCGGAAGTGTGTCGGGCCCGGCGCTCTTCGGACGGCCACCTCGAGCCTTAGGCTCGTGTTCGGTGCGCTTCAGTCGCCGCGCCGGCCGCGGGCCAGGGCCGCGCCCGGCGCGAAGGGCATACGGGGGCGCTGCCTCGGCCACGCGCGGTTCGCCTTTTCGAAGGTAGGTTTCGAGTCGTGAGACCGAATCATCGTCGTCCAGTCGCCGGGCGATCCCGTGCGCCTTGATGAGCTCGAGCATCTCGTAGTACGAGCGCCCGCTCGTTTCAGAGGCGCGCCCGAGCGAGATCTCGCCGGACTGATACAGACGCAGGGCGTGCTGCAGCCTCCACTGCTCGAGCGATTCGAGCAGCAGTTTGCGGATCATGCTTCCACGGTCAAGGCGCTCTGCGTCTGCCGCGGTCTGGATGGCCGTGAGTAGCTTGGTGTCGAGTCTCAGGTTCACCTGCTGTGTCTTCATGTGTTCACCTCTTCGATCCGTCGCCGCACGCGGAGCATTCGCTCGGCCGACACGTCCATCTGTAAAGCGATCTGTTCCAGTAGCAAGGAGGCCTCGCGACCGTCGAGTGTCCCGCGCTCGCGGCAGAGAACCGGGATCATCAGGGTCTCGAGTGTGAGGATGCCCAGAGTCCTGCCAGCGCGGGTGGCTCGGTGGTCGTCCACCAGAACCACATCGGACCGACGGCCGAGCGCGAGCACCTCGCTCTCGCCCGCGCCCAGGTTGAAGTCCGCCGCGATGCGGCGTGCGAGCGCGATCTCGGCCTTGTCGAGACGCCCTGGGACGAGCGCCCCCGCCGCCACCGATCTGCGAATTGACTGGAGCTCGGGTGCGGCCCTCCGCTCACCTTGGACCACCACCTCGAACCAGACCGATGGGGGCATCAGCATTGGACCGAGCGCTGCGGAGGCCGCCGTAAGGCCATCGGCCTTGGCCAAATAGATCGCGCACGAGGCATCGATGGGAATCGCACTCTTCATATGCTAGCGAACAGTAGCATATGTAATAGATGTTCTCAAGCCACTCCGCCGCGGGTCGGGTACCCCATCGTGATTCGCCGCGCGGGCACCGCTCGCGCGGCTGCAGTGGCCCTGCGAACGCACCCGGCTTACGCTCGGCCGATGCCCGCCCGCCATGTGCTCGTCCTCGGTGCCGGTGCTGCCGGACTCACCGCCGCGATCCGTGCCGGCGAGGCCGGCGCGCGCGTCACGCTATTGAATGCCCACCCACGCGTCGGGCTCAAGATCCTCATGAGCGGCGGCACGCGCTGCAACGTCACACACCGCACGGTGAGCGAGCGCGACTTCCACGGCGGTTCGCCCAATGTCGTGCGACGCGTACTGCGTGCGTTCACGTCGGAACAGACACGCCGCTGGTTCGAGGACGAGCTTGGCGTGGCGTTGAAGCTCGAGGACTCCGGTAAGCTGTTCCCGGTGAGCGACGACGCGCAGACCGTGCTCGACGCGCTGCTCGCTGCATGCGAGCGAGCCGGCGTGACTCTGGTGAAAGGCGCGCGCGCGGTGCGGCTGGAGCGCTCGGACGCAGCGACCCGCGGGCCCGAGTCGCGCGCGACGGGGGGAGCGGAGCCGGTCCGTGCCGGTAGCGCGGGTGCGCGCTGGCGCGCCGGCATCCAGCACGTGCACGGCAGCGCCGAGTTCGGTGAGGGCGTGGCCCGCGCGGGCGAGGTGAGCTGGCCGCTGCCGGCGATGGAGCCCGAGCAGTGGCTCGAGGCCGATGCCGTCGTGCTGGCCACGGGCGGCTTGAGCTTCCCACGCACTGGCAGCGACGGCACCGGCTACGCGCTCGCGATGTCCCTCGGCCACACGCTCGTGCCGCCGGTGCCTGCACTCACGCCGCTCGTGGCCGTGGACCCGCTCTGCCAGACCGCGCAGGGCGTGACAATGGAATGCGAGCTCACGCTCTGGGCCGGCGGCCGCGTGGCCGAGCGCGCACGCGGCTCGATGCTGTTCGCGCACTTCGGCGTGACCGGCCCTGTCGCACTCGACCTGTCGCGCCACTGGCATCGAGCCGAGGGCCAGGCACGCCGTGTGACCGTGTCGTTCGTCCCGGACCACACGCTTGAATCCCTCGACCGCGCGTGGGTGGAGTACTCCACGGTGCACGCTCGCAGGGGCGCGCGCACGTGGCTCGGCGAACTGCTGCCCGAGCGCATCGCCGACGTGATCACCACCGAGAGCGGCGTGGGTGGTGCGGCGATGTCGCAGATCCCGCGCGAGCGCCGCACGAAGATGCTGCGCGCGCTGCTTGCGCGCGACATCGGCGTGACGAGCACGCTCGGCTACGAGAAGGCCGAGGTGACCGCCGGGGGCGTGCCAATCGGCGAGGTGGACGCGAGCACACTGGAGTCCCGCGTCGCACCGGGGCTGTGGCTATGCGGCGAGGTGCTCGACGTAGAAGGAAGACTCGGCGGGTTCAACTTCCAGTGGAGTTGGTCATCCGGGA
>CAZADU010000122.1:0-1743 GCA_964483945.1 uncultured bacterium | reverse complement strand
CAACCCGTCGCGCCATCCCGTGTCATTAGCATTGCACCACGAGACGAATGAGGCCGTTGGACCGCAGTAGAACTGTTGTTAAGGAGGCGGATCATGAAGAACTCTCGCAACACGGTCATCCTGGGTGGCGTCGTCCTTGCCGCCGTCCTCGGGGTCATGGCCTCGAAGGGCATGCTGGGCTTCCCGCCGAAGGACACGCAGGGCACGATCGGTGCCGCAAAGCGCTACCAGACGGAGCAGATCGCGGCTTCTGACGTGGAACTGGGTGACCCGCAGATGCAGGCGCTCATCCAGAGCGACCTGTTCCGCCGCATCCAGACCGACGGTGAATTCCGCAAGGCGGTCTTGAACGGCGAGCTTGACCGCTTCATCTCGGCCCAGGCCCGTGCACTCGACGTCGAGCGCGTGGCGCGTGAGCTGGGCAAGAGCGCGGAGGCGGCAAAGCTCACAGACGCCGCAGCCCGTGCGGAAGCGGTTGCGAAGCAGGCCGAGGCCCTCGCTGCAGTGAAGGACCTGGGCAAGATGGCGGAAGCGGAAAAGGCCGTGATCGAGCTGGCGAAGTCCGCCGACGGGCTTGCCCGCACGCTCGAGGCCGCGAAGGTCGTGGACGCGGCCAAGGTGGCCGAGTTGGACCGGACGATCGAGGCGATGTCGCGCTTCTCCGACGCATCGCGCGGCTACCTCACCACGGCCCGCGCGACCGAAGTGGCGGCACAGGCGCGTGAGCTGGAGAAGAGCGCGGAGGCTGCCAAGATGACCGATGCCGCGAAGGCGGCCGCCGACGTGGCGAGGATGGCCGAGGCGCTCGCAACTTCCAGGGAGTCCGGCCGCACGACCGACGCCGCGAAGGCGGCCGAGACGGAGAAGGCATCGCTCTCACTGGCGAAGGCCTCGCTCGAGCTCTCCAAGTCCAGCGAGTTCGCGAAGTTCGTCGATGCCGAGAAGTTGGCGATGTTCGCCCGCTGTTCCGATGCGTTCGCCCGCGTCCAGGACGGCTCACGGCTCGCGGCCACCAGTGCCCGCGCTGCCGAAGTGGCGGCTCAGGCGCGCGAACCCGAGAAGAGCGCGGAAGCCGCCAAGCTGACCGACGCCGCGAAGCAGGCCGCCGACGTGGCGAAGATGGCCGAAGCACTCGCGGCACAGAAGGACGCAGGGCGCAGCGTCGAGAGTGCGAAGGCCGCGGCGGATGTGGCGAAGGCCGCGGAGGCGCTTGGCCGCTCGCAGGATCTGGCCAAGCTCACGGACGCGTCCGCGGCGTTCCGCGAACTGGCCAAGAGCTCCGAGGCGCTGGGTCGCCTGACGGACGCGGGGCTGCACATGGACGCGGCTGCCAAGTTCATCGACATGGCCCGCATGGTCGAGTCGGGTAAGCTCACGGTCGACAGCCACTGAACCGCGCGCCGGCGCCCAGTCGCGCCGGCACGCTTTCGACGCGGATCGCGCGGGGATTCCCGCGCGGTCCGCGTCTCGCCGTTCCACCCGGGAGTCCCACGACGATGACCGGCCGCCGCCGTTGCCCCGTCGCGCTGGCCCGCGCTGTGTTCGCCGCGCTGCTCGCGGCGTGCGCCGACGCCCCGGCCGCGCGAGCACAGGTCGAGGTCATCGAGGTCGAGGACCTGCGGCTTACCTACCCGGCGCCGCTCCTGAGCTACATCGCCCCCTACACGGTCAAGTGCTTCGTCAACAGCATGCGGTTCCACCGCGAGCTGTGGGGCTACCGGCCGGACGAGCCGGTCACCGTGA
>CAZADU010000121.1:0-3541 GCA_964483945.1 uncultured bacterium | reverse complement strand
TGCAAATCACAACTGCCCCACAGGGTCCCGCGCGGGTCAGCGCTGCGACGCAGCGGGTTGGCGGGAGTGGGGCCTGGTGATGGAGTCCGACATGGCACCAGGTTTGCACTCACTGAACTTCGACGCCCACGGCGATCACGGTGACCGCCTCGGTTCCGGCGTCTACTTCTATCGGGTGCAAGCGGCTGAGCGATCGGCCGGCGGAAGACTGGTCCTCGTGCGCTGACCTCCTGCCCTCCCGGGCCGGGTGAAAGCGCACAGTGTCGGGGGAAACCCACCATGTGCGGCATCGCGGGAAGGCTGGAATTCGAGCCGGGTTGCATGGCCGAGCCGGCACTGGTCGGTCGGATGTGCGACGTCATTGCGCACCGCGGTCCGGACGATGCCGGAGTATGGGCGCAGGGCCCCGTCGCGCTGGGGCACCGGCGGCTCGCGATCGTGGATCTGTCGCCCGCCGGGCATCAGCCCATGTCTCACGCCGACGGCAGGCTGTGGATTGTCTTCAACGGTGAGATCTACAACTTCCTCGAGCTGCGAGCCCAACTCGAACGCGACGGCCACGTGTTCCGCTCGCGCACCGATACCGAGGTCATCCTTCACCTTTACGAGCGGCACGGCGTGGACTGTCTGCGGTACCTGCGCGGCATGTTCGCGTTCGCGATCTGGGACACGCGCGAGCGTCAGCTGTTCATCGCCCGCGACCGCCTTGGCAAGAAGCCACTGGCCTACCACGTGGACGAGCGTGGCATCACGTTCGCGTCCGAGATCAAGGCCGTACTGCAGGATCCGGACGTAGACCGCGAACCGGACCCGGTCGCACTGCACCACTACCTCACTTACCAGTGCGTGCCCGGGCCCATGAGCGCGTTCAAGGGCGTGCAGAAGCTGCAGCCCGGCCATTACATGCTGGCACGCGACGGCCGCGTGGAGGTCAAGCGCTACTGGAAGCTCGAGTACGGACCCAAGCACTCCGCGCGTGATGCCCGCGAGGAGCGCAATCTTGAGGCCGAGCTGATCCACCGGCTCGAGGAAGCCACCGCACTGCGCATGATCAGCGACGTGCCACTGGGCGCGTTCCTGTCGGGTGGCGTCGATTCGAGCGCGGTGGTGGCCATGATGTGCCGCCACGCCAGCGGGCCCGTGCGCACGTTCTCGATCGGGTTCGACGACGACGCCTACGATGAGCTGGCATTCGCGCGTGCCACGGCCGCGCACTTCGGCACGCAGCACACCGAGTTCGTCGTGCGTCCCAACGCGCTCGAAGTGCTGCCCAAGCTGGTCTGGCACTACGACGAGCCCTACGCCGACGCCTCGGCGGTGCCCACTTACTACGTGAGCAAGCTGGCGCGCGAGCACGTCACCGTGGTCCTGAACGGCGACGGAGGCGACGAGAACTTCGCCGGATACGACCGCTACGTGGCCAACGCGCTGGCTCGCCGGCTCGGGCCGCTCGCGGCCGTGCTCGGCAGCGAAGCGGTGCGCCGGATGATCGACCTGTTGCCACACGGCTCCACATCGGCCAGCGCGCGCTGGCGGCTCAAGCGCTTCCTGGCGCCGCTGGGTCGCCGGCCCGAGGCGCGGAATGCCGCGTGGCAGGCACAGTTCGACCTGGAGTCCAAACAGGAGCTGTACTCGGCCGCATTCCGGCGCGATGCCGGCCCGGCCGACGCAGAGGAATTGCTCTACGCGCGTTACCGGGAATCGGGCGCCGAGGACTTCCTGGACGCCACGCTGTACACCGACATCACGGGCTACCTGCCCGACGCGCTGCTCACCAAGGTGGACATCGCCTCGATGGCGGTCGCACTCGAGGCGCGCTCGCCGTTCCTCGACCACGAGTTCATGGAATGGTCGGCGCGGCTGCCGGCGCGGCTCAAGTTGGACGGACGCCGGACCAAGGCGATCCTCAAGAGCGCGCTGCGCGGCATCGTCCCCGACGACGTGCTGGATCGCCGCAAGATGGGCTTCAACGCACCCGTGGACCAATGGCTGCGCGGCGATCTGCGTGACTTGTCGCACGAGCTGCTGCTGTCGGGACGCTCACTGGACCGCGGCTACTTCGAGCGCCGATTCGTCGAGCGCATGCTGCGCGAGCACGCTCAGGGCACGCGCAACTGGCACACTCAGATCTGGAACCTGATGATGCTCGAGAGCTGGCATCGACAGTTCGTGGATCATGCACAGCCCCAGGCGGTCGCCGTTTGAGCCGCGCCGTCTCGCGCCGCCTACTTCTTGCGCAGGTCCTTCACGGGACCCGGCGGAATGCTATCGCGGCTGTCACGAGCGTCGAGCACGTAGCCACCGAACACGTTGGTGCTGCCGCAGCCGCTGCCGCAACCTTCGGCCCAGTCGCTGGCGAACAGGATGCGACGTCCGTCGGGCGAGGGCACGGCGTGGGCCTGCGAGCGGTAGGTGCCCGCAGTGCTGCGATAGTGACCGAAGCGCTGCACCGAACCGCTGCCGTCCAGCTTGACCGCGACGATCTCGCCGGCGAATCGCCGGCCCGTGTTGGCAGATGCCCGGGCGTAGGTGACGTAGAACCAACCCGGCCGGTCTGTGTTGCGTGCCGAGCCGTGCGAGTAAGAGGCCTCGTTGGAGGGGTCGGTGAGTTCGGTGACCTTGCCGTCGCGCAGCCGAACCTTGACGACGCGGCCCAGCGAGGACCCGGGACAAGCGCGGCCACCGATGAGCACGTCCTCGTTGTTGTCGAACGGGTCGACGGCCATGTCGGCGTGCTTCAAGGGGAACACCCAGCCGTTCGGCCGGGCGGAGAACGAGCCGCAGCGGAGCGAGTTGCCCGCCATGTTGTGCGGACGGATGGTGAGCGTGCTGTCCACCTCGAAGATGCGGTGCATGTCGCACAGCGTGTCGCAGCTCACGCCGCCGCTGCCGAACTTGAGATCGATGTAGCGGCCGGAGGGCGAGATGCTGATGTTGCCATTGGGGCAGAACATCGGCTCGCCCGCCTTGAGGCTGCACGGCGCGAAGGTGTACACCGGGCCGACGCGCTTGAATGGGTAGGCGGGAGCATTGCCGCGCGGGTCCATGTCCACGACGACCATGCGCGAGCCGTCGCTGATCACCGCGTAGCGTCCGTCGTTCGACACGTTGCCCTCGCCACTGCCGATGCCGTAGTCGGCCGCGAAGGGCAGAGTCCAGGTGCGCAGCTTCCGGCAGTCGGCCACGTCGAACCACATCAGCTCGGTACCCGCGCGGCTGACCGCGATCTGGACGTTCGGGAAGTCACGGCTCGGGTGCCAGCGGTACTCGTAGTTATCGAACGCGCTGCAGGGCGTGTACTTGGGCTGGTAGGTCTCGCCGTCGAGGACGAGCGGCGAACTGCTGGCTCCACCGGCCCGGTTCTCGATCGACATCAGCGTGCCAGTGGAGTTCCACGGCTGTTGCTTGGAGTAGACCTGACGCGTGTCGGTACCCCACACGCCGAGCGTGGGCGAGACGACGGTGCCCGGGTCACCCGAGATGCGCGTGATACGCGTGTTGAACGTCGGGTCGGTGACGGAGGCGAGATGGCCCGGCTTGG
>CAZADU010000120.1:0-5638 GCA_964483945.1 uncultured bacterium | reverse complement strand
CCGATAAGGCCGGCCTCGCACCCGACATGAAGGTCACGGCGGTGAACGGGCGGCGCTATTCCAAGGACGTGCTGCGCAACGCCATCGCCGCATCGAGCACCTCCGGCCGGGTCGAATTGCTGTGCGAGAACAAGGCGTTCTTCCGCAGCTACCCCCTCGTGTACCGCGACGGCCGCCGGCACCCTGCGGTCGAGCGCGATGCCACGCGCAAGGACCTCGTCAGCGAGATCCTCTCAGCGCACGCGAAGCGGGAGTGATCGGTCGTGGTGGCGGCCCGCATCGGGGCCGCCACCACGGCAGGTCCGCGCACCGTGCAGTCCGCAACGGCGGCGGGCCGCTGTTGCGAGCCGCCACACGCTGCGTCGGGCAGGCCACGCGTCCGCACGCGCGGCGCGCGTGGAAACCGTTGCGTCGCAACGAGCGCCTTTCGGCACGCGGCGTGCAGTGACTCCCGGCGACCGCACGGGCCTCACGCGAACCCGCCCGCCGGTCGCACCCGCGGGCCGGGGCCCGGAACCCTCGGCCCGCACCCCTTTTTCGCAGGCGACGCGTCCGCGACGCCGCGATGGGGCCTAGGAGGAATGCATGCCCGCCGTTTCCCATAAGAACGTGCAGCGCTCGATCCAGCGGTTCCTCGTCTGCGCGCTGATGCTGACCGGCCTCGTTCTCGCCGCGCCGCGCGCGCAGGCGGCCGAGATCATCCCGTCCATGGGCATGACGCGCACACCGGAGTCGGGCGATGACACGAACCTGTCGTACGGCCTCGCGGTCCGCGCGCCGCTCGCACCCATGGTCGCGGCCGAGATCGGAGTGGGCTATCGCACGGACACCCTGTTCAACGGTACCGTGGAATCCACGCAGTGGCCGGTGACCGGCTCGCTGTGGTTCAAGCCCATGCCTTCGCTGTACGCGGGTGGCGGCGTGGGCTGGTACAACACGACGCTCCATTACCCGAACACGCCGTTGCTCGCGAGCGTGACCACGCAGGAGTTCGGCTTGCACCTGGGCGGCGGGCTCACGCTGCCGATGATCCCGGGCGTGGCCTCCCTCGACCTGAACGGTCGCTACGTCTATCTGGGTGATCAGGCGAGCGATCTGCCGCCGAGCCAGTTCAATGCGAACTACTGGACCACGTCGCTGGGTATCGCGTTCGGCTTCTAAGAGCGCAAGATCGAGCATCCGCACGGCGCGCACGGCGCGACTGGAATAACACCGCGGCCCCGGGAATCTCCGGGGCCGTTCGTGCATTTTGGTCATGGCCATGAGCACGGCCAGACCTGCCGTCCGAGCTTCATCGGGATCGGGGCGCGCGGGCGCACGCGAGCGGTTCGTCACGGGCGCGCGCAAGCGGTTCGTCGCGCGCGCGCATCTGCGTTAGGCTTCGCCATCGTCTCCGCACCCCACACCGTCTCATCTCAACGTCAGGGAGGATCTCGATGAACGTCATCCACCGTGCTGCTTTGAAGGGCGTGCTCGCGTTCGGTGCTGCGCTGCTCGCGGCCACGTTGCTGTCCGGTGCGCTCGCCGTGCCCGCGGCCGCCGGTCCCATCGGCTTGCAGGCTGCCGGCGGCTGGTACACCGAGAGCGACGAGTTCTTCTTGAACGGCGGCCTGCGCTTCGGCGTCGGCACGCTGACGGTGATCCCCAACATCGACTATGTGTTCGTGCAAAGCGGCTCCGTCTACTCGCTCAATGCGGACGCCACGATGAGCCTGATGCCGCTCGGCGTGGCCAGTGTCTACGCCGGCGGGGGCATTGGCCTCCTCACCTCGGACCCCGAGGTGGGCAGCAAGGACACACAGACGGTCGTCAACCTGCTGGCCGGCGTGGGCCTGAACGCGGCCCCGATGAAGCCGTTCGCCCAGCTCAAGTATGTGTTTGCCGAGGGCAACGATCCGCTGGCGTTCTCGATCGGGGTGCGCTTCTAACCCGATGCCGATCGCCGTTCGGCACGCGGGCTTGCTGCTCGCGGTGGCCCTGACCTGCTCCTTCGCCGTGACCCGCCCGCTGGCCGCCCAGGCCGCGGGCGGTCCTCTGGCTCCGCCGCAGCAACTCCCGCGCGCGCATGTCGTCGCGCCGGACTCGGTCGTGCGTGCCGGCCCGGAGCCGGCGACGACGGCCCCGCGCTGGGCCCTGGTACTCGCGGGCGGCATGGCGCGCGGCTTCGCGCATGCCGGTGCGATTCGCGCGCTCGAAGAGGCGGGCACGCGCCCCGACTTGGTCGTCGGCACCAGCATGGGTGGAGTAATCGGCGCACTTTACGCGGCGGGCTATTCCCCCGACAGCGTGCGCGCGATCTTGAAGCTGATCCCGTGGGACATGGTCTTCGGCGGCGTGCCGAACGCGTACCAGTGGCGCAGCCCGTGGCCGCGGCCGTGGTTCGAACTGGCCGCCGGGGGCGGGCGCGGCCTGCGCATCCCGCCGGCCATCGTGGACAACTCTGTCATCAACGAGGTGCTGATCGAGTTGTTCCTGGACGCCGATGCCGCTGCACAAGGCGACTTCGACAACCTGCCGATCCCATTCCGCGCCGTGGGCACCGACGTGCGCACGGGTCGCTGGGTGCTGCTCGATCACGGCAGCCTCGCGCGCGCCTGCCGTATCACCGCCGGTGTGCCGCTCCTGTTCCCCGCCGTGGCCGAGGGCGAGGCCCTGCTCGTGGACGGCGGCATGTCGAGCAACCTGCCCATCCAGCCCGCGCGCACCGCGGGGGCTTCGCGCGTACTGGCGGTGGATGTGGCCATCCCGAGCCCGGTGCTCGACGAATCCTCTTCGGGGCTCACGGTGTTCCTGCACCTGTTCGACCTCCTCAACAAGCGCGGCCAGGACGACACGATCTCGGTTGCGGCGGGCGACACGCTGGTGTGGCTCAAGCTGCCCGACGTGAGCGCGTCGGACTTCGCGGGCGGCGCTCGCATCATGGACATCGGCTACCAAGAGGGTGGTGCGGCCGTGCGCTCGTGGGCGGAACGCTCCGGCCTGCCGCGCACGTCCGAGCCGCTCACGCCGCCGACGCCGGTGATGCCACCGCTCTCGCGTCATGTCGAGTGGCACGGCCGAGACCCCGTGCGCCGCGAGCACATCGCGCAGCACGTGCTCGGCCGGCTGCCGTACGACGCATTCCGCCCACGACAGCTCGTGCCCGCGTTTCGCCGCCTCGCACGCAGCGGCCTGTTCGAGAGCGCCTGGCCCACGCTCATGGACCGTGGGGATTCGACGGTACTGTCGTTCGAGGTGCGCGAACGCCCGGCGCTCATGGTGGGACCCGCGTTCTCGCTGCAGAACGACGAGGGCTCGAGCGTGCATCTGGGGCTCACGTGGCGGCCGCTGTCGGGGCCGCTGCCGACGCTCGCCAAGGCTGGCTATGGTCTGCGCCCACTCGGCTGGAACGTGCACGGCAGCCTCGAGCCCTACTCGCTCGAGTACGGCAACGCCGGCTGGTTCGTGCGCGGCCGCTACCACGAGATGCGTCGGCGCGTGTTCGAGGACGGCGAGGTCGCGTCTTATCTGCGCACGCACCGGCTCGAGATGTTCGGCGGCGGGCAGGTGGCACTCTCGAACCGCCAGGTGCTGCAGGCCGGGCTCGGTTACGTGCGCCTCTCTCGCCCGAGCCCGGCCACCGACGGCGCGATCCTCGCGCTGCGGTCGCAGTCGCTGGCCTCCGGCGAGCGCACGCTCGACGCCGAGTGGCTACTGGGCCCCGATGGCTACAAGCGGATCGAGCTCATGGCCGACGTGGATATCGGTTACCGCGTGTTCACGCTCACGCCCGGCGTGCGCTTCGGCGCCGTCGAGGGCGAAGCACCCCCGGACGCGCTCGTCGGGCTGGGCGGCCCTCACTCGCTGTCGGGCCTGTTCCACGACGAGTGGCTCGGCACGCAGATGCTTGCGGCCTCGCTCGAGTTCGGTATCGAGGCGGGACGCCAGGCGCGCGTGTACACCGCCGTGCAGTCGGGAGCGGTGCGCGAGGCCGTGAGCGGCGCCGAGTTGGGCCCGGGTGCGATCACCGGGGTTGCGGTGGGAGCCGAACTCGGCCTGCCCGTGGGGCCGCTTCAGCTGGAGTGGGGTGCGAACTCGATGGGCCGTCGGCGCGTGGACGTGCAGCTGGGGGTGCGGTTCTAGTCTCCCGTCCGCAGCGCTACTTCCACCCCTCGCGCACCGCGCGTTCATACGCGGCCCAATACGGGTCTGGCAGTGGTGAGGTGAACGTGCTCACGCCGCTGTCCGCCTCGGCCACCCACAGCTTGCCGTGACCCGCAAGCACTTCGCCCACCACCGCCGCAGCGATGCCCTCCTCGTGCAACTCGTGCAGCACGAGGGGCGCTCGCTCTCGCTTGGCGCACACGATCAACGTGCCCTGGGACAGCGTCCAGTAAGGGTCCACCTGCAGCATCTCGCACGCGGCGCGCACCGCGTCGTGCACCGGCAGCCGCGCACGCTCCACACGCACGTCGTGCCCGCACGCCTTGGCCAGCTCCACCAGCCCGCCCAGCACTCCGCCCTCGGTGGCGTCGTGCAGCGCGGTGACCCCGCGCTCACGCACGCCGGCGCGCAGTGCGGCACGGCAGTCGGCCACCACGCTCACCTGGTCCACGAGCGACAGCAGGTAAGCCAACCCGTCCTCGTCCACGTGCTGCCGCAGCCGCTCTGGTGCGAGACAGGCGGCCACCGCGGCGGTCTCGATCGCACAACCCTTGGTGATGATCACCTGGTCGCCAGGCCGCGCCATGCCCGGCGAGACGTAGCGTCCCTCGTCGCCCACGCCGATCAGCGTGGCAGCCCCCACGAGCGTGCCGCCCAGACCCGCGTGCCGGCCGGTGTGCCCGGTGACCACCGCCACACCCAGAGCGGCCCACTCGTCGCTCATCGCGCGCCAGTAGCGGCCCAAGTCCTCGTCGGAGAATCCGGGCGGCAGGTTCAAGTCCACGCTCACATAGGCCGGCGGGATGCCCGTCGTCCACAGGTCGGACGCCACCAGATGGCAGGCCATGCGCGCCGAGCGCTCGAGGCCGAGTGCCGGGATCACCGACAGCGGGTCGGTGGTCACCGCCATCACGCGGCCCGCGCCGATGCGCACGATGGCCGCGTCGTGGCCTACGCGCGGGCCGACCGCGACCTCGTCGCGGGCCGCGCCTAGATGCGGCGCGATCAGCCGCCCGAACGCCTCGGGCGCCAGTTTGCCGAGTGGCGCATGGCCGTGAGGTGGGTGGCCGATCGCCGCGGCGTCGTCTGGCGCGCGGTCGTGCGATGGGTGCGTGCCGTCAGTGCCGTTCATAGCGTTCATGGCGTTCAGTCCAGCGCCGGTGCGTAGAGGAGCGCGTTGGTGAACAGCCGTTCGGTGCTGCGCCAGAACGAGCGGAACAGCACCGGACTCGTGAGCATCACCACATGACCGTCACCGTTGGGTTCGTCCACCGCGCAAACGGTGTGCGCGAGCCGCCGCTCGGTCTCGGGCCATGTCCAACCCGTCACCGTGAGTGGCGTGCGGTCGAACCGCAGCGCGTTCGCACCCTCTCGGGTGGGCGTGAGCAGCGTGCTGCCCTGCACCATCACCGGGATGCGTCCGTCGCCGTAGCCCCAGGTGAGCCATTGCAGCGGATCGGGCGTGGCCCAGAACACGCTACCGGGGATGAACTGC
>CAZADU010000119.1:0-2318 GCA_964483945.1 uncultured bacterium | reverse complement strand
CCACGCGCGCACGCCCGAACGGCACGGTGTAGTCGGGACCCGGGTAGGGTTCTTTCGCATAGGGTTGGCGGTACAGGTGTTTGTGCTCCAAAAACAGCACCGGGTCGTCGCAGCGCAGCGCCGTGCGCAGGAGGCCCGCCGCATCGCTGGCACAGCTCGGCAGCACCACGCGCAGCCCCGGGCAGTGCGCGAAGATGCTCTCGCCGCACTGGCTGTGGTACGGCGCGCCGCCACCCAGATACCCGCCGTAGGCGGTGCGAATCACCACCGGGCTGCTCCACGCATTGTTGGAGCGGTAGCGCATGTAGCACAGCTCATCGCGGATCTGCATCATCGCCGGCCAGATGTAATCGAAGAACTGGATCTCGACGACCGGCTTCCAGCCGAGTGTGGCCAGGCCGATCGCACGGCCCACGATGTTGGCCTCGGCGAGCGGCGAGTTGTACACGCGCTTGCCGCCGAACTGCTTTTGCAGACCCCACGTGACGCCGAACACGCCGCCCTTGCCCTTCAAGTCGTCCAGTACTTCCTCGTGCGACGCATCGGCCACGTCCTCGCCGAACATGATGATGCGCGCGTTGCGCTTCATCTCGTCGCGGAGCGCGTAGTTGATGCTCTGGAGGATCGTCTCGGGCTGGCCCTTGGGATCCGGCTGGCGCTCCACCGCGAACCGGTCCGATGTGGGGTCCACGTCGGGCGAGAACACGAACGCCGTCGCCGTGTGCACAGGAGGCTGGGGCGACAACTGCGCCGCTTCGGAGGCCGAGCGGATCGAGGTGGCCACGTCCGCGTGCAGCTTCTCGAGCGCGGCCTCGGTGAGCACGCCGTGCTGGACGAGGAAGCGCGAGAACACGCGCAGGCAGTCCGCGTCGGCCTCAGCATCTCGCTCGCTCTTGGGCTTGTACTTGCTCTCGTCGTCCGACATGGAGTGCGAGTAAGGCCGGGTGACCTTGGCGCGCACGAACGCCGGACCCTTGCGAGCACGGCACCACGCGACGGCCTCCTGCAGCACCTGGTAGGAGGCGATGGGATCGTTGCCGTCCACCTCTTCGATCCAGAACAGGTTCGGGAAGTCCTTCACCAGCCTGGCGATATTGCCACCCGCGGTCTGCACGTCCACGGGCACCGAGATCGCGTAGCCGTTGTCCTCGACCAGGAACAGCACCGGCAGCTTGAGGCAGCAGGCGGAGTTCAGCGCTTCCCAGAACTCACCCTCGCTGGTCGCACCGTCGCCGGTGGAGACGTAGACCACCTCGTCGCCCTTGGCCTCGCCCTTCAACTCGGGGTACTCGCCCTCGAGGTCCTTGTACTTGACCAGCGCCTCGGCAGCCCCCACGGCCTGCAGGAACTGCGTGCCCGTCGGGCTCGACTGCGACACGATGTTGAGCTTGCGGTGGCCCCAGTGGCTCGGCATCTGGCGGCCGCCCGAGTTCGGGTCCTCGGCCGAGCCCACCGACGACAGCAGCATCTCCTTCACGGTCATGCCAAGCTGCAGGCAGAGCGCGCGGTCACGGTAGTAAGGGTAGAAGTAGTCGTGGCCGGCCTTCATGGCCTTGGCCGCCGCGACCAGCACGCCCTCGTGGCCAGCGCCGGAGATCTGGAAGAAGACGAGGTTCAGTTTCTTGAGCCGGATCTCCTCGTCGTCCGTGCGCCGGGACGTGACCATGTTGCGGTAGAGCCCGATCAGGTCCTCGGGGCTCAGTCCGCCCCAGCGGGCGGGCGCGGCGACAGGCTTGACGGTGGCCATGGCAAGGTCCTCCCGGAAGGGCGCGAAGTGTTCTCCGAATGAATCTACCGGAGCGCCGGAGCGCCCGGCAACCGGGACCCTGCTGCCCTTCTGCGCTTGCGACCTTTTGCTCTTGTGCACTCGATCCCCGCGCCGCGCGCTCGCCCTGCCCGATTCCGGGCCGCGGGCGGCGGTCGCCGCTTCCAGAGCGGGTCGACCGCCGGCCGCATGCACGTGAGCTACTTCGCGGCGGTGGTGAACGAGGCTTCGACGTAGGTGGCGTTACCTGCCTTGGTCACGGCGCCGAGCCCCATCGTGTACTCCGTGCCCGGGGCGAGGAACCCGTCCGGCACGGCAAAAGACGTCGCGGTACCCGGCAGCCGTGCCGTGACGCTCACGTCGAGTTCGTCCTGTTCGATGGTGACGATATAAGCGGCCACGCCCGCCACAGCGGTCCACGAGATCACCGTGCCGCGCATCGCGACGCCCTCGGCGTCTGCAGACGGACGGACGAACGCCGAGGCGGCAGGGAGCTTGTGCGACAGCATGGCGCGACCGTGGAGCTTTGCGCCCGAGGTGGTCGAGCCCGAGA
>CAZADU010000118.1:0-10584 GCA_964483945.1 uncultured bacterium | reverse complement strand
TAGCGGCCGGGCAGGAACTCGAACGGCACGCGCACCGCGCCCGCACGCTCGAGGGAGGCGGCGGCGCGCTCCAGTGCGTCGACGATCGCCGGATCCACGCCCTCGCGCCACAGGTTCGCCGGCCATCCGAAGCGCAGGCCGCGCACGCCCGAGACCCAGTCGCTCACATCGGGCGCGGGACCGGTGCGCCCGCTGGCGTCGAATGGGTCGGGGCCTGCGAGCGATCCGTAGACCGTGGCCACGTCGCCAACGTGCCGCGCGAAAACCCCCACCTGGTCCAGAGACGAGCCGAATGCCACCAAGCCGTAGCGCGAGAAACGCCCGTACGTGGGCTTGAGCCCGTACACCCCGCAGAACGCGGCTGGCTGGCGCACCGAGCCGCCGGTGTCGCTGCCGAGTGCCACGGGAACGAGCCCGTACGCCACGGCAGCCGCCGGGCCTCCGGACGAACCCCCCGGCACGCGCGACAGGTCATGCGGGTTGCGCGTCGGGCCATAGGCACTGAACTCGGTGGACGAGCCCATGGCGAACTCATCCATGTTGCCCTTGCCCACCAGCACCGCACCCGCTTCGCGCAGCCGGCGCACGACGGTAGCGTCGTACGGCGATCGCCAGCCCTCGAGGATGCGCGAGCCGCACGTGGTCGGGTAGTCCACGGTGCACAGGTTGTCCTTCACGAGCACCGGCACGCCCGACAGCGGGCGGCCGCGCGGCGCAACCGCCGCCGCGGCCGCTCTCGCTGCGGCGTCGGTCGCGAGCACGGCGTGCACATCGCGTTCCCACCGAGCACCGGGCCCCGCGAACCCCGCCTCGGCCGCTTCGCCGGGCTCGAGCGTGCCGGCGTGCACGGCGCTGGCGATGGCGCGCGCGCTCGAGCGCCAAAGATCGGGCGCGGTCATGGCTCGAGGTTCTCCACCACGGGGGGCACCAGGAAGAAGCCATCTTCGGCCTCGGGCGCGCCCGAGGTGGCCTGACCGGGCGCCAGCGTGCGACCGTCGGGCGCGTCCGCGCGCAGCGGAGCGCCCGTGGGGGCGAGCACGGTGGCTTCGCCAGCCTGCAGATCGAGCTCATCCAACTGCGCGACGAACTCCAGCACCGCCGAGAGCTGCTCCGCAACGCCGTCCAGCTCACTTTCGGGGATCTCCAGCTTCGCCAGTGAGGCGATGCGCGCCGCCTCGGCCCGGTCAATCGGCATCGCCCGCCCCCGTCACGAATCGCGCCAGCACTTTTTTCACCGCGCCCGTGAATCGCACGGTGAGTTTCATGTCGGGCCCATCGCCCTCCGCCTCGATCACCGTGCCCGCGCCGAACTTCTCGTGCATCACGCGACGGCCCACCGCCTGCCTCGCGGCCGCGGACCTGCCACTTGGGACGAGCGGGATGCGCATGGGCACGCCCTCGCCATCGTCGAGTCCTGCGTACGGGTCACCATCGTCGTTGGCGACGCGCATCGCGCGGCGCGGGGAGCGCACGGCCGACGCGTCCCAGCGGTCCCGGCCGCGATCGCCGGGCGCTCCGCTACCGACTCCCGCGCCGCCGTCCTCGCGCTCGAGCAGGTGAGCGGGGACCTCCGCGACGAATCGCGACACGGCCGAACCCCACGCGCCGTCGTATCGCCGCCGGTAGGCCGCCGCGGACAGCAGCACCTCGTCACGCGCTCGGGTCAGCGCCACGTAGAGGAGCCGGCGCTCCTCCTCGAGTTGGTCGCCGTCGTCCAGCGACGACGCGTGCGGCAGCAGCCCCTCCTCGAGCCCCGCGATCGCCACCGCGTCGAACTCGAGACCCTTGGCATTGTGCACGGTGAGCATGAGCACCCGGTCGCCGCCCGTCATGCGGTCGGCATCGGTCAGCAGCGAACACTCCGACAGCCAGTCCAGCAGCCCGTCCCCACCGTCGCCATCGGACGCACGCGAGCCGAACTGTGCGGCCGCCACACCCAACTCCTCCACGTTAGAGCGCCGCTCGGCGAGGTCCTCCTCGCCTGCCGCGTCCAGGTGCTCGAGATAGCCGCTCGACTCCAGCAGGTATGCGAAGACACGGTCCACCGGCTGGTCCAATCGCTCGCGCAGGCCGTCCATGATGACGACGAAGCGGGCCGCCCCCGACTTGGCCGGCCCGCGCAGCGCGCCCTCGGCGGACAGCGCGCGCAACGCCGCCACCGGGTCGGCGCCGGGACGCGACAGCCGCTCGCGCACCTGCGACTCGACCACCGCGCCAAGGCCGCGACGCGGTGTGTTCCAGATGCGGAAGAACGACGCCGTGTCGAGCGGGTTCACCGCCAGCCGCAGGTAAGCGAGCATGTCCTTCACTTCGCGGCGCTGGAAGAACGAGACGCCGCCCACGATCTCGTAGGGCACGGCGGTCTGGCGAAGCTCCGTCTCCAGTGCTCGCGACTGGGCGTTCGTGCGGTACAGGATGGCGCAGTCCGCAAGTAGACGGCCACGGACCTGCTGACGCTGAAGCCACTGCCGCACGCGCCGTGCTTCGAACTGTTCGTCGGGCAGCAACGCAAAGGTGAGCTTCGCGCCCGCTTCGCGCTCACTCCATAGCGTCTTGCCCTTGCGTGCCACGTTGTTCGCGATGACGGCATTGGCTGCCTCGAGGATGTTGCGGGTGCTGCGGTAGTTCTGCTCAAGCCGGATCGTGACCGCCCCGGGGAACGCACGCTCGAAGTCCAGCACGTTGGCAAGATCGGCGCCGCGCCAGCCGTAGATGCTCTGGTCGTCGTCGCCCACCACGAAGACGTTGCCGTGCACACTCCCGAGGGATTGCACCAGTCGGAACTGCGCGTGGTTCGTGTCCTGGTACTCGTCCACCAGCACGTGCTCGAAGCGCCGCGACCAGCGCTCCCCAGCCTCGGGGAACTCGCGCCACAGCCGCACCGTCTCGCCGATCAGGTCGTCGAAGTCCAACGCGCCCGCACGACGGAGCGCCACTTGGTACTGCCCGTAGAACTTCGCGACGTTGCTTTCGAAGTCGGCGATGGCCGTGCGCTCGGCTTCGGCGGGTGAGACCAGCGCGTTCTTGGCGTCCGAGATGCGGCTCAGCACCAGGCCCGTGCGATACACTGTGTCAGGCAGGCCGGAGGCACGGATCAGCTCGCGCAGCACGCTCTCCTGGTCCGCGCGGTCGTAGACGCTGAACCCGGGCGGCAACCCCAGCGTGCCCGCCTCGCGCCGCAGCAGGCGCAGGGCGGTGGCGTGGAACGTGCCGAGCCAGATGCGCGCGGCGACCGGCCCCAACTGCGACTCGATGCGAGCGCGCATCTCGCGCGCGGCGCGGTTCGTGAAGGTGAACGCGAGGAGCGCGTCAGGGCGAACCCCTTTCGCCAGCAGCCTGCCGATTCGAGCGGTGAGCACGCGCGTCTTGCCGGAACCCGCTCCCGCGATCACCAGCGCCGGCCCGCGCTCGTGCTCGACGGCTTCCTGCTGGGCGGGATTCAGGGTGGCGACGGGCAACGGACACTCCACTCGGGGGCGGGCGCGGGGACCGCCGAATCTATCGCATGGGCGCGGGCGGCTCCACCCGACGCGCCGCGGCACCCGGCACCCCGCCGAGGGCGGCACGAGAATACGATGGGCCGCCGGGGTATCCCGGCGGCCCGTGCTCGCGCGCTTGACGTCACTTCACGAACAGCATCTCGCGGTACTTGGGCAGCGGCCAGTGCTCGTCGTCCACGAGCGACTCCAGTTGGTCGGCGGCGGCACGCACCTCGTGCATGAGCGGCCGCATCTTGCCGCCCAGGGTGCGGCACGCGGCGAGTTCGTCGCCGTGGTGCAGGCCCGCGAGCAGAGTCTGGATACGCGAAACACACTCCTGCAGAGACTCGAGCCCCGCCGCCAGCGCAGTGACCCGCTTGCCGTAGGCCGAGCCTTTGAGCGATCCGGCGGCTTCCGACATCACGCGCCACGCCGCGCCGGTCACGCCGAGCTGGCGCTCGACGGCCGGGATCACCGCGGTGTTGACGAGGTCGACCAGCGTCTCCGCCTCGAGCGTGACCTGCTTCAGGTAACGCTCTGCCGATACGTTGAAGCGAGCGTCCACCTCGAGTTGCGACAGCACGCCCGTGCGCACGAGGAACGCGTGGTGCTCGGGCTTCATGGCCGCCTCAAGAGCGGCCGGCGTGTCGGCGAGGTTCGGCAAGCCGCGCTTTGCGGCCTCGACCTTCCATTCGTCGCTGTAGCCGTTACCCTCGAACCGCACGGCCGCGGTCTCGGTGAACACCTCGCGCAGCAGCTCCACGACCGCCTGGTCCCGGTGTTTGGGATCGGAGCTGAGCTTCGTCTTCAAGCGCTCGGTCATCTCATGCAGCGCGTCAGCGGCAGCCGCGGTCAGCACCGTCATGGGTACCGCGCAGTTCTGCGAGCTGCCCACGGCGCGGAACTCGAACTTGTTGCCGGTGAACGCGAACGGTGACGTGCGGTTGCGGTCGGTGTTGTCCTTGGCCAGCGTCGGCAGCTTGCTCACCCCCATCTCGAGCATGAAGTGCTCGGGATCCTTGGCCGCCTCGCCCTTCATGAGCCGCTCCAAGATGCCGGTGAGCTGCTCACCCACGAACGCCGACAGGATCGCCGGCGGGGCCTCGTTGGCGCCGAGGCGCAGATCGTTGTTCGCGCCCGAGACCGACCAGCGCAGCACGACGGAGTGGTCGTGCACCGCCTTGAGGCACACGGCCAGGAACGCGAGGAAGCGCAGGTTCTGGTGCGGCGTCTTGCCCGGTTCGAGCAGGTTCTCGCCGCGGTCGGTGGCCATGGACCAATTGCAGTGCTTGCCGCTGCCGTTGATGCCGGCGAACGGCTTCTCGTGCAGCACACACACGAAGTCATGGCGCAGCGCCACACGACGCGCCACATCCATGGCCAGCACGTTGTGGTCATTCGCGAGGTTGACGTCCTCGAAAATGGGCGCCATCTCGAACTGCATCGGCGCGACCTCGTTGTGCCGTGTGCGCACCGGCACTCCCAGCCGGTAGAGCTCGTACTCCAGCTCCTCCATGAACGCCAGCGCGCGCGCCGGGATGCTGCCGAAGTAGTGGTCTTCGAACTGCTGGTGCCGGGCCGAGGCCGCGCCCAGCAGCGTGCGCTCAGCCAGCACGAGGTCGGGCCGCAGCGCGTGCTGTGCGCGGTCCACGAGGAAGTACTCCTGCTCGCAGCCGAGCGTGGCGGCGACGGCCTTCACGTCCACGTCGCCGATCAGCTTGAGAAACGCCGTGGCGTTGCGCGACAGCACGTCGATCGAGCGCAGCAGCGGCGTCTTGTGGTCGAGCGAATGCCCGTGATAGCTGATGTACGCGGACGGGATGCACAGCGTGCGGCCGTTCGTGCTTTCCACGAGGAACATGGGGGAACTGGGGTCCCACGCCGTGTAGCCGCGCGCCTCGAACGTGCTGCGCATGCCGCCCGACGGGAACGAGCTGGCATCCGGTTCGCTCTGCCACAGCTGCGAGCCGGAGAACCTCTCCAGCACGCGCAGCTCGCCAGACATGGTCACATTGAGGTCCGCGAAACTGTCGTGCTTCTCGGCGGTGAGCCCGGTCATGGGCTGGAACCAGTGCGTGAAGTGCGTGGCACCGTGCGAGACGGCCCAGTCGCGCGCGACCGAGGCAACGGTGTCGGCGACCTCGCGTGTGAGCGGAGAGTTGTGGCGCAGCGTCGAGACCAGCGCATTGTAGATGTCACGCGGCAGCTTCTCGCGCAGCTTGATGAGGTCGAGGACGTGCCGCCCGAAGTAGCTGCTCACCGGGGCGCGATGGCCGGCCGGGAGGCGCGGGGCGTCGAACGTGCGGGGCTGACGGGCGTTCACATCGAGCCGAACCGCGTTGCGTGGCGAGGTCATCCGGGACTCCCTCTTCATGACCCTGACGAGCCGTGCCCGTCGTGATCGGTGTGGGGTGTGGAGCCGCCGGGAGCCCAACGGACCCTCGCACGACCCCCTCCTGTGCAGCCATCCTACACAGCACGTATCGGCAGGACCAAGCGCGTTCTGGAACGCCCCCTGACCGCGGCCACAGCCGGCATGCGGAATGAGGCTCGGGGCATGCCCGCCGTGCAATTCGCAATCGCGTGGGCCACGCGGGCCACGCGGGCCACACGGACCCCGCGGGCCTCGCCCTCGGGATCAGGCCCGGCATCGAGCGCAGCGTGGCACCGCCAGCTCGTCAGGACGTCGGGACGTCGGGACGTCGGGACGTCAGGACGTCAGTACTCGGGCCCGATGCTGAAGTGCCAGCGCGGACGGGAGATCTGGTTCAGGTCGCTGGCCCAGGCCACGTCGAGTTTCATCGGCAGGCCGAGCAACCAGCCGCGCACGCCCGTGCCGAACGAGAAGTACGGGTCGGTCAGGACGCGTCCGCGGATCGGGTCCAGCTCCCACAGGCGTGGCTTCGTGGGCTCCGAGAACACCGTGCCGAAGTCGATGAAGCTCGCCCCTCGCAGCCGGAGGTTACCAAGCGGCAGGGGTCCGATCAGGCCCAGCTGTTCGATGAACGGGTAGCGCAGCTCGATGTTCGTGAGCGCGAAGTGGGTGCCGACCAGCGTGAAGTCGGGGAACCCGCGCAGCGTGGAGTACCCCCCGAGGCGGAAAAACTGGGCGTCGCGCCCGGTGCTCACCCCAGCCATGACGCGCGTCGCGAACGAGTACCCCCGCGACAGGTCCTGATAGCGCCGCGTGTCGAGCGTGGCCGTATGGTAGATGAGCGACTTTTGGAACAGCGGCAAGCCGGTCGTGTAATTGATGTTCCAGCGGCTGCCGTTCACCGGGCCGCTCGCGCCCCACAGTGCGTGATCGCCGGTGAGCCCGATCGTCGGCGTGGAGGCCGAGCGGTACTCGCGATTGATCGGCTGTACGGCGCCGTTCGGCCTTTCTGCGAAGAAGATCTCCTCGACGAACTTCTGCGTGTACTGCAGTTCGACTCGTCGAAAGCGGTCAAAGGGGTAGCTCCAGCCGACGAGTGCACCGAACGAGCGCTCGGAGAACAGCTCCTCGTTGCCCAGATTCTCGCCGAGCGAGGTGACCGTGGACTGGAAGTAGTTCTTGAAGTGGAACGCACCCACGCTCCAGTCCAACCGGCGAGGCAGCACGTTGTAGAGTGCCAACACATTGGTTTCGCTGAGCGCGTTCGTGAACAGGTCGCCGGCGAGGTACAAGCTGTGGTCGCCGAGGAAGTCGCTGAACAGGAACTGCGCCGAGCCCGCGAAGCCGACATTACTGGCCGCCACCGCACCCAGCTGGACCGCCTCCGGTGACAGGCGCCATCGGTACGGCGCCGGCGGCTGACCGAGCACCGTGTCGGACAGCGCGAACGCGCCGCCGCGGTCGAGCAGCTGCGCCCTCCCCGCGAGTGCTGCCGCCGAGGTGTCCCCCGGCGCATCGGCCGGATCGCCGGGCGGTACCGCAGGCATCGGGAAGCCCCCGCCCTCCCATGGCGGCGGCTCCGAGGCGACCGGCTGGAAAGCGGCGCCACGCGGTCCCTGGCGCGCGTCCGGGCGCCGGCTCGGGCCGGCCGACGTGTCCGGCATCGATGCTGAATCGGGCCAACTGGCGGCGAGCGCACCCGTGGGCGCGGGCGCGGCGGCGTCGGAGACCGGCGCCTGTTGAGCTTCCTCCAGCGACAGCACCGCCGCCGGGGCATTGCGCTTGAGCCGTGCCACGACCGGATCGAGCGTGAGCGGCTCCTGCACGGCGAAGATGTCGTACCCGCCTCGGTCGAATGCCGAGAACACGAGCCGGTCGTTGTGCCGCGACCAGGACAGTGATTGCACGCCGCCGGTCAGGTCGGTGAGCTGAGTGATGCTCTTGTCGGCGGTGTCGTAGAGCGCCAGGTTGGGCGCTCCGCTGCGGTCGGTGATGAACACCAGGCGCCGTCCGTCCGGCGACCACGCCGGAGCGTGGTCATGCCCCGAGGTGTCGAGCAGCAACTCGATCTTCCCGGTCGCGAGGTCGTAGTCGTAGATCCCGTAGCGGCCGAAACCTTTGCCCGGCGGCTCGGGGTGCAGCACCACCGGAGCCAGGCGGTCCGAGGCGAACGTGATGTGGCGCCCATCCGGAGACCATGTCGGCTCCTTCTCGTCCCACGCGTCGTGCGTGAGCCGCTGGGACTGGCCCGTCGTGGCGTGCACCAGCCACAGGTCGGAGCGGCCGTTCTGTAGCCCGAGAACCACCAGGGAGTCCGAGACTGGCGACCACGCCGGGTATGAGAGTTCCTCGCACGGAACGGTCAGCTTGTTGAGCACCTTTCCGTCGTCAGCGTCCACGATGTAGATCCAGTCGCGCCCGCGACTGCCCGCCACGAACGCCATGCGCTCGCCGTCGGGCGACCAGGCGATGGACGTGCGCAGCAGCGGGAAGGCCTCGAAGTTCACGTTGCGCTCGCCGCGCACCACACGACGCAGCAGCTTGCCGTCGAAGGCCGACATCAAGTAGACATCCGTGTACTGGCGGCGGTCGCTGAAATACGCGACCCGGTCCCCTTGGGGACTGACCGATGGCCAGAAGTTCAGCGCACTCTCATCCTGCCGGTGATCGGTGAGCCGCTTGGCGAACGCGTCCGGATGGTCGAGGCGCGCGAGCGTGGGCCAGTAGCGCTTGCGCAGAACTTCTCGCCATTGCTGGTCGAAGCGCATCGGCGTCTGGCCATAGGTGCGCTGGAACGCTCGCTCGAAGCTGCGCATCTGGCGCATGCGCCGCAGCATGTCGCGGAATCGCTCCTCGCCATGCTTCTCGACGAGGTCGGAGACGGCGACCTGGCCCATCTTGTACACGAGATAGCCGCCCGCCCATTCCAGCGGCGGCAGGTAGCCGGTGAGCGTGCCATCGCGGCAGAACATCTCGCCGACCGGGTCGACGCCGAGCGAGAAGTATTCCGCCATGCCCTCGGCGAACCACAGTGGCACCTGGAACAACCCCTGACCCGAGAGCAGGGAGACACCCGGTACGTTGTAGAACATGTCGAACTGGTAGGCGTGCACCAGTTCGTGCACCAGCACGTGCCGGAAGTCCTCGTACGAGCCCGAGAACGGCACCACGACGCGGTCGCGCAGCGCTTCCGTGAATCCGCCCGTGGAGCCGTCGATCAGGTCGGGCGTGATGTTCGTCTGGCTGAACTCGTGGTGTGACGCGTACAGGATGATCGGGATGCGCTTGCTGAGCTTGTGCCCGAAACGCTGCGAGAAGACCGATTGCGTCTTCTCGGCGAGGTCGAGCGTGCGCATCGCCAAGCTGTCGGCGCCCGCGTCGAAGTAGACCTCGAAGTGGTCCGAGGAGATCGAGTGCCAGATGTGCTTGGTGTACTGGATCTTGTTCTGGCCGAAGTACTGCGCGCGCGCAGGCCCCGCGAGCGCCAGCGCGACCAGCGCCGCCATCGCCACAGACCGGCTCCATCGCCACGTCATGCTGCAGGTCCTTTCTTCCCGGGCCTCCACCGACGAGGAGTACCCGTACTCTACACCGGGCCGAACCCCGGGGTTCTCCGGAGTAGACGGCCTCGCGGGTCAGTACTCCCAGCGCGCCTTCAGGTTGACGTTGTAGTCCATATTCGGCTGGGTGGGCCCGATCAATGAGCTCCGTCGGCGCGAGACGCCACTTGTCATGAAGATGAAACGGTTGAGGCGGTACTCGGCCTCGACGTTCTGCTCGAACAAGTCGGTGGGGTCGAGCCGGGAAGCACCCGCCGGGGGCTTGCCCAAGCCGGGCACCCGCTGCTGGTAACGGAGTGCCAGTTTGTCCGTGACCTGCGAACCCACGCCCACCACTAACTCGCCCTCCCCGGTCAGCAGCCCGCCACGGTCGCGGCGCACCTCCCAGTCGGTGATCGCCCCCTGGAAGAACTCCGACAGATTCGCCGACAGCTGCGCATTGAGCTGCCGCGCGAAGTAGCTGTCCGCAAGCTGGTTCGTGGCCGAGACCGCGCCGAGCCGGCCGCTCTGATCGCGCAGGCTGCCCACCGTGAGACCCTCGAGGATGGCTCGTTGGTCGGCGGACGAGTTGGAGCTGGTCAGCGTGATGATCGGCTGGCTGGAGCGCCCGGAGATGCGGGCCGTCACGGTCTCCTGCCCTCCGTTCGTGGCCGGATCCGTGGACGCGATGCGAGTTGTCGCCTCGATATCGAGCAGGGGGTCCACCCCCTGCCGGTTGTCGAACGTCAGGTCGGCCTGCTGCATCTTGAACTTCGTGCTGAGGAACCAGTACGTGCCGCGCAGCGCGTGCATGTCGCCGTAGATGAGCAGCGAGTCGGCCGTCTGCTGCAGGTCGAGATCGGCGTCGAACTCGACATCGGCGTCGGCCGTGCGCCAGCGCAAGTTGCTCGTGGCCTCGGTTCGGATGTGGTACGTCCAGTAGAGCGGCTGCGTCGAGGCCGCGCGCCGCTGCACCTCGGACTGGTTGGCGAAGTCGAACTCGATCACGCCGCGCTTCACTCGCGCCGTTCCGGCCACCTGCGGCAGCCGCTGCCCGCCCACGAGCGGCCCGTCGCTCACCACGAACTCGCCGTCGAAGAGCGCTGCGTACAGCCCTTCTTCGGCCGCGGCAAACTCGCGCATGGCGAGGTCGAACCGGTAGCTCTGGAGCGCGCCGCGCTCGAGCTGCACC
>CAZADU010000117.1:0-2705 GCA_964483945.1 uncultured bacterium | reverse complement strand
CACGCCCCCCGCTACCCTACTGCACGGATGTTCACCACGCTCCCGGCCAAGCTCAGCATGCCCCGGGGGCCGTCGGCCAGCGCCTCCGGCAGGGAGGGACCCTTGCTCGAACGCCTCATGATCCGAGAGCTCGCGCGTGTCGAACGCGCGGAGATCTTCTTCCACAGCGGCCTGCACGCCGTCACCGGCGAGACGGGCGCGGGCAAGTCGCTGACGGTGGATGCGCTGGCGCTCGTGGTCGGCGGGCGGGCGGACGCGGACATCGTGCGCGAGGGTGCCAAGAGCTGCGTCGTCGAGGCCGAGTTCCGGCTGAGTGGCGAGACGGCGAATCGCGTGGCCGAACTTCTACACCAGTGGGATCTCGAGCTCGAAGACGACACGCTGATCGTTCGTCGGGAGGTCTCGTCCGAAGGCCGGAGCCGGGCGAGTGTGAACCAAGCCACCCTCACGCTCGCCAACTTGAAGCGCCTGGGTGAGCAACTGCTCGACTTGCACGGCCAGCATGAGCACCAGAGCCTGCTGCGCGAAGGCGCGGCCATTGCCACGCTGGACCGGCTCGCGGGACTCGAGGGCGAGCGCGCGAAGTTCGGTGAGACGCTTGCGGCGCTGCGCGAGGCCGAGGGCGAGAGGTCGCGACTGCGCGAATCGCTCGCCACGTTCGCAGAGCGGCGGGACTATCTCTTGAGCGCTGCGACCGAGTTGGACGAAGCGCAGCTGCGCGAAGACGAAGAAGAAGCTCTCAAGTCAGAAGCCGCAAGGCTCGCGCATGCCGACCGATTGCGTGAGTTGGCGACTCTGGCGAGCGACCGGCTCTCGGAGGGGAGCGAGGCTGCTGTAGATGCGTTGGGCACCGCACGTCATGCGATCGAGCAGGCGTGGCGACTGGACCCGACTCTTGACGAGGTGATGCAACAGCTCACCGAAGCCAACATCGCAGCACAGGAAGCGTCACGCACGCTGACGGCCTATCTCGGGCATCTCGACGCGGATCCCGAGCGACTCGAACTGGTCGAAGCACGTCGCGAGCTGTACGCACGTCTCACGCGCAAGTACCGCCGCCCGATATTGGAGCTCCTACTTTGGCGTGACGAGATCGCCGCCGAGGTCTCCCAAGGCGAAGACGCCGACGGTGCGCTGGCGCGCGCCGAGGAGCGCGTGACGAAAGCGGGGGCGAGCTGCCTGGCGGCGGGCAAGGCGCTCTCGAAGCTGCGGCAGGCAGCGGCCAAGGACTGGTCGGCCACGCTCACGAGGGAGCTCAAACCGCTGGGGTTCCCGCATGCTCGTGTGGCTTTTGAACTGGCCGTAGTCGCTGACGGCCGGCCGACTCCGCAAGGCATAGACGAGATCACACTGACGTTCACCGCCAATCCGGGCGAACCGCCCCGGCCACTGGCGAAGATCGCGTCGGGGGGCGAGTTGTCGCGGGTCATGCTCGCGCTCAAGTCGGCGCTGCAAACCCGTGACCGCGTTGACCTTCTGGTGTTCGACGAAGTAGATTCCGGCATCGGTGGTGCTGTCGCACAGGCGGTGGGGGAACGTCTCCGAAGCTTGGCACAGCATCGTCAGGTCGTCTGCGTCACCCACCTGCCCCTGATCGCAGCGCTGGCCGAGCATCACCTGGCGGTGTCCAAGCATGTCGCCGGGGGGCGCACGACGGCCCGGGTCGCGATGCTCGAGCGGGCTGAGCGCGTCGAGGAACTGGCGCGCATGCTCGCGGGAGAACGGGTCACGGAGACGACCCGCCGGCAGGCGCGCGAACTGCTCGCCATGCCGACCGGGAGCCGGACTTAGTCCTCAGGCACTGCGTGACAGGGTCCAGGGGACGTTCCGGGTGAGCGCGCCTCACGCGGCGGCGGCTGGCCGGCGGGGGAGACGCGTACGCGGTGAACACGTCGCAGCACCACGCTCGGAGGCGTGGCTCCCGACCCCATGCTCGTTCCCACCCGCGCCGAGTTCCACGCTCTCGCCAAGACCGGCAAACTGGTGCCGGTCTATCGCGAGGTGTTCGCGGACCACGACACGCCCGTCTCGGCGTTTCGCAAGATCGACGACGGCCCGTATGGGTTCCTGCTGGAGAGCGTCGAGGGCGGCGAGAAGTGGGGGCGCTACTCGATCTTGGGGAGCAGGCCGTCATGTGTGTTCATCGCGCGTGGTGGCAAAGCAGAGTTGCATGAGAACAGCCGTGTCACCGCACTGCCCGGCGCGCCGGTGGCCGAACTCGCGAAGCTCCTGAAAGCACACCAGGCCGTGCCGCTCCCGGGTCTACCGCGCTTCTGCGGCGGCGCGGTGGGCTATCTCTCGTACGACGCCGTGCGCTGGTTCGAGCGGCTGCCCGAGCGTGCGAAAGACGAGCTGCACCTGCCCGACGCCGTGTTCCTGTTCGGCGACGTGGTGAGCGTTTTTGATAATTTGACGCATACGATGAAGGTCGTCACCCATGCTCGCGGCGGCGACGACCCGGACAAAGCCTATGACGCGGCCGTGGCCCGGTTGAACTCAGAAGTCGAGCGACTGCGCAAACCGCTCGCATGGATCGAGCCGCCGGCGTGGGGCGAGGCGAGCGAGCCGCGCTCCTCGGCGTCCGCGAGACCAGCCCGGAGATTTTGCCCGCCGTCGCGAGGCTCCTCCGCGCGGGCAATTCGTCCGCCTTGCAGACGCGTGTGGTCGAGGCGCTCGGCGAACTGACCGGCCCTGACGCCGGGGCA
>CAZADU010000116.1:0-7144 GCA_964483945.1 uncultured bacterium | reverse complement strand
CGTCACCCGAGCACAAGCGCGCCGAGGTGGAGCGGCTCGCAGCGGCCGGGCGTGTCGTGATGGTGGGCGACGGAGTGAACGACGCCGCGGCCATCGCGCACGCCACGGTGGGCGTCGGCGTACGGGGCGGTGCTGAGGCATGCCTGGCTGCGGCCGACGTCTACCTGGCCCGCGACGGCGTCACGCCGCTAGCCGACCTCACGGAGGGCGCGCACCGCACGCTGGGTGCCATCCGCCACGGCCTGGCCTGGTCGCTGGCCTGGAACATCGTGGGCGCCGCACTCGCCATGGGGGGGCTCGTGAACCCGCTCGTGGCGGCGGTCGGCATGCCGCTCAGCTCGCTGGTCGTCGTGCTGATCGCGTGGCGCACGCGCACATTCACCGGGGGCCAGCCGTGAGCGTCGTGCTCGTGATCCTTCCGCTCGCGCTGCTGATCGTAGCCGCGGCCGTGGCCGCCTACGTGTGGGCCGCGCGCTCCGGGCAGTTCGACGACACCGACACCCCGGCGTCGCGCGTGCTCGTGGACGATGCCGAGCCCGCGCCGCGCCACGAGGACGCTACGCCGCGAGGCGGTGCTCCGGGGGAGTCTCGGGTGCGGCGATGAATTTCCCGGCGCGCACGCCCGCGTCGCGGCTCACGAGGTAGGCCGCGACCCAGCTGCCGAACCACATCCACACCTGGTAGACGTAGATGGTGTTGCGCAGGTAGTCGATCTTCATCTCGTTCAGCATGAACATGAACAGCTGGGTCCGTGCCACGATCAGGTAGGCATCGGCGTAACTTGCGTGACGAAGATCGTCCACGACGGGTCTGAGGATGCGGACCATGCCGAACAGGAGCGCCAGGAAGAAGAACAGCCCCGGGAACCCGACCAGGTTGGCGACGAACAGGTAGATGTTGTGGGGCCACCAGAAGTCGTAACCCTGCATTTCGCCGAAGTACGGACCTTGGCCGAGAATGGGGTGCTCGAGCGCGCGGTTCCACCCGTTCGCCCACACCACCTCGCGGGCCTCGGGGACGACGCCATGCACGACCTTCGTCTCCGACATGCGCAGGAACACGTCGCCCGTGTTCGTATACGTGGCCACGACATAGTTCATGGACACGGCCAGAACGATGATGACCACCACGCTGGTCAGGAGCTTGACGGGATGCAGGCGCCGCCGGATGACGAAGTACATGTACGGCAGCGTCGCCATGAGCGCGAAGATCACGCCTCGGGTCACGGTGGTGAACATGGTGTAGAGGTTGAACAGCCCGAACAGTGTGAACAGCCAGCGGCGCGTCTGGGATTTCGCGCGTGACCACAGGAACAGGGTCAACAGGAACGTGATGCCGCAATACTCCGACAGCAGTTCGTAGTCGCGAAAGCTCGCGCCCACGCGGACGTCGCGGGTATTGAAGTCGTGGCCGAGCGTGGCTTGGAAGTCGAGCAGGCCGGGGATCAGGATCTTCCCGGCGAAGCGCGCCTCGACGGCGGCGATTACGAACACGACGAACGCCGTGATGATCTGCGCCTGGTGCAGGCGCTCCAGGTCGCGCTGCGTGCGCACGCAGTTGATGATCAGGTAGAACAACATCAGGCAGGCGAGGTACGCCTCGAAGTTGATGACCGCACGATGGAACACGAACGCGCTTTCCACGTTGTAGAAGGACAGGATGTGCCACAGCGTGAACGCGAAGATCGCCAGGTCCACCGGCGTCGGCCGCGGCCGCGGGCTCATGCGCAGCGACACTCGCAGCAGCCAGATGATGAACACCAGTAGGATGAACGCGACGTTGGTGCTCCCGAACACGGTGCCCTTGGGGTAAGGCAGCAGGATCACCAGCAAGTTGATCGCTGCGACCATGTCGAGCCGCCACGCCACACCGAAGACGAGCAGCGAGAGGATGACCGGGATCACGCGCGGATTCGGCAGCCAATACTGCACGCCGATGAGCACGCCGGCCCCGACGATGGCGATCACCGTCAAGGTCTTGCCGATCCAGTCGGGGCCCTCGGAACTCGAGTGGCGTGTCAGCAGTGCGTTCAGCACACGCATGCGGACCCTCCCCCGGAGCCAGCCGGCGAGGGGCTCCTCATCTCGCGTTTCCTATGGGAGCCACTTCGGTCACCCTTTCGATCGCGGGCATGCGCTCCTTCGCCTGCATGCGCAGCAGCGCGTCCAGCAGCGCGAACATCGCGATGCCACGCGCCTGAGCGCCGGCGCTTGTCACGGGCGACAGCGAACGCAAGATCGGCCGCCGGCAGGGAGCTGACGGCAGGCGATGGTACATCATCGCTGTCGACGAACCGCTGGCAAGGAGGGATCGCTCCGGGCGCCGGGGCCGGCCATTCGCCTGCCCATCGGTCGGGCGCTGTTGCTCGCTGCGCGCCGCAGGCTCCAGGAGCGAAAGACTGCCGCCCCGGGCGTGCGGAGGACCGGGCGGGCTCGGGCGGTGGGTGACCGGATTCATGCAAGCTCGGGTCCTTGGAGTCAGGTTGGAGAGGGGAGGGGCCCCAGGGGTATCGGCACAGGCGGGGCCGGGCTTTCACCCCCCGCGGGCCGCCCGGCGCCTCACGCGGGGTGGGGCGGGGCGCCCCGAGCCGAACAGCCCGATCCGGGGTCGCCTCGTCCACACCGACGGGGATGCGCCCGCTGCCCGTCGGTTGGACGGCCCCGCGCGGAGCCGATATAACCTCGCACCGACCGCGCAGGGACCCGTTAGCTCAGTCGGTAGAGCACCTGACTTTTAATCAGGGTGTCGCTGGTTCGATCCCAGCACGGGTCACCAGTCGCTCCAATAGGCGCTTGTCAGCGCCGGGGCGGCGAGGCATCCTGCGCCGGGCCCTGCCGGCCGGAATCTCGCGCAACCCCTGCCGGCTGGCCGCATCTAACGCAGATATGGCCGCACGGGCCCATGACCGATCAAGGGGAGACTCACACGGACATGCGACGACCGGACGCCGGGTGGGAAGCCAGCGCGTGAGCAAGCTCACCTGCCAGGAGGTGCTGGACCAGCTCCAGGAGTACCTGGACGAAGCCGCTCATGCGGAGCTGGTCGAAGCGGTGGATCTTCATCTCGGCCTTTGCCGGCACTGTCGCTTCGAGGTGGACACGATCAGGGGTGTCGTTCGCATCTTCCAGAGTGACCGGCAGATCGAGATCCCCGATGGGCTCGCGGTCAAGCTCCAGAGCGCGCTCGCGCAGGTGTATGGCGACGGTTGTGGCCGTGACGAGGATCCCTCGTCCACCTGACCGTTGGCGGAGTCAGGCCGGCGCACGAGCTGCAGCTCGGTACCGTCATGCTTCCGCATCCGTTGCCGCAGGAAGTTGCTTTGGGGATCCACCACGAAGTCGTCCCGCTCGGCGTACAGGTGACGCTCGGCGGTGAGCACGAACGGCTCGTACCCCGACTCGGCGGGTGCGATTGCATCCCCTGCGGACCACACCTAGACTGCCCGCCGACTTCCTCGAGCATGCGAGCTTCACCGATCCGGGATGCCCGTGCAGATCCGTGGCGTCGAGTGGCCCGGATGCGGGGTAGCAACACGCACCCCGGTGAAGCCGGGGTCCGAGAGTCCCCAAGCTGCCCACCCCCATCCCGCGAGTCCCCATGCCCCTCGGACGCCTGCTGCTGACCGCGTTATTCACCGCCGCGCTCGCCTCGACCGCTCATGCGGGGATGAAACTCGAGAGCTGGCGTGGGCACATCTCGCTCGGCTATGGGCATTTGCTCTCGGACTCCACCTCTCCTGGAGGTTCCATCTCGGTCGCCGGCGGTGTGGACTACCCGATCCGGCCGACGCTGCTCTTGGGGCCCACGGTGTCCATGACGCTCTTCGGTTCCTACGACGCGGTGAGCGGCAGCTTCGTCGCGGCCGTGGACCACAGCATGCTCGACGTCGCCCTGCAACTGCATTGGCTGCCCGCGAGCGGTCCGGTCACACGCGTCTCGTTTGGCCCGGGCGTGGCCTCCGCGCGAGGCGACCTCCAGGTGGGCGCGGGCGGGGCGAGCTTCCTGGACCTCGCCGTGGACGAGGTGCGTCCCGAGATCGCGTTGGACTTGAGTGCGCTGCCACGCCGGCAGAAGATCGTGGCGGTGGGCTTCGAGACGGGCGTGCGATGGGTCCCGGTGGAGCGCGTGGACTGGTGGGTCGTCACCGCGCGGCTCACCATCCACTACTAGCCACCGGACGTCCTCACGGCCCCGCATGCGCGCGGGCCGCACGTCGTCACTGCGGCGGCGTGAACACGAATGGCGCCTGGAACGTGGTGACCCCCGAGGGGATCGCCGGGAAGCGCCAGTCGCGTACCTGTGCCAGTGCGCAGGAGGCGAGCCGCTGCGAACCGGTGGTGTTCTGCACCACGCTGGCTTCCGCCACCTCGCCCGCCGCCGCGACCGTGAGCACTAGCACCAGCTTGCCGCGCAGCGACGGCTCGCGTTTGAGTTCGTTGCCATAGCAGAATTGGATGCCGGGCGCATAGCGCTGGATCACGGCGAGCAGCGAGGCATTGCTGCGGTGCACGCCGGGACCCGCGCGGGTTCCACCGCCCACGCCGCTTCCAGCGCCGCTACCCGCGCCGGTGCCGCTGCCGGCACCGCCGCCGGTGCCACTGCCTGTCCCGCCTCCGGTGCCGCTCGCGGCGAGGTCGCCGATCGAGACCAGTGAGCCTGCGACCGCGCTGCCGCCCAGGTCACCGCCTCCGCCGCTGCCCACACCCGCTCCAGCCCCCGCGGCGGCGAGCGAGCCGCTGACCTGATCGAGGTCGGCCACTCGCGCCGCACCGCGCACGGCGCGTGCGCGTCCGCCGCGCGACACCGTACCGCCCGAGGCACTGCTGGTCGTACCCAGCGAGGCGTTCAATCCCGCCAGTGCGCTCTTGAGTGACGACGTGCTGCCCGCGAGTTGCGCGCTCACCTCGGATCGTGCGCGCGCGGCACCGGCCGTGCCGCTGCCACCGGGGAGCGCGTGCATGGACTCGACGCGGCGATTGCCTGCGGGTGCTCCAGCGACGGGTGCGGGCTTCGCGGCGGGTGCGGCTTGCGCCGGCGCACCACCGCCTCCTGGCGCGGCCTCGGAGGCGCGCGGGCGCACACGATCGGCGGCGGTCGGAGGTGGGGGTGGAGTGGTTTTCGTGGGCTCGAGGATCAGCTTGGCGAAGCGCTGCGGCAGCTGCTCGACCTGTGTCACGGGACGCGGCGGCAGTGTGGGAACCAGCCGCACGAGTACCACGAACAGCACGGCCGTGAGGGTGCTGCTCGCGAGGCAGCGCATGAATAACGCATCACCCGGGTCGAACAGCGGCCTGCGGTACGCGGGTGCGATGGTGGTCGCCATGGTCAGGCCTTCTTGAGGACCGCGAGCGCGATGTCGGGGAATCCGCTGCGGTCCAACGTGTACATGACACGCTGCAGCACGCGGAACTCGATGTCGGCGTCGCCCTGGATGGTCGCGAGCCGGGCCGTGACCTTTGCTTCGCCGCGGCGGCGGTCCAGGTCATCCATCTGTGCGCGCGCCTCGCCGAGCCGAGCGGCGAGCGGTGTGATCAGCATTTCGCCCGCCGCGGCCACCTCCCGCACGGACGCCACGCGCTCGCCGCCCATCATGATGGCGTCGTGGTCGATGGCGACCACGACCGATGAGCGCATGTCGGCCGCCACGGTCGAGCGCGGCAGCGTCACGCCCGGCGGAGGCACGGTGACCTCGCCGCCCGAGACATAGCTCTTGAGCACGAAGAACAGCAGCGTGGTGAGGATGTCCATCATGGACGTCAGCGTGAGCCCGCCGTCGGACGTGTAACGCTGCATGAGCCCCGCGCTGCGCGAGCGGCGTCGGCGCATGTCAGACCTCCTCCGGGTTCGAGCCCTCGAGCGCGGCGTCGGACAGCCCCGCTGCGCGCGCCGCATCCATGAGTCCGATGACTTCCTGATAGCGAGTGCGTGCCTCGGCCACGATGCGCACCTCGGTGGTGCCGGGGCGCGTCGCCGCGTACTGGCGCAGGATGGCGGTGAGCTGTTCCGCCACGCCCGCCTCGGGCGAGGCTTCACCCGCGCGCCTGGGCAGCACGCGCGGCTCGAGTCCGTGGCCTTCGATGACGTAAGCATTCGCCCGCACGTGCACAGTGAGGTCGAGCGGCGGTAAGGCCGGCGTGGCCGCGGCCGTGCCGGCGTCGCGCGGCAAGCTGGTCTCGATCACCTTCACCTCGATGAACACCGCCGAGAGCAGCAGCATCGGGATCAGCGCGATGATGATGTTCATCAGCGGCATGAGCTTGAGGTCGGTGTTGACCGTGAGCGCCCCGCGGGCGCGTCGTCGGCGGGCGGGCATGGTCAGTGGGCCCCGCCCTGGGGCTGCGTGCCGCGTGAGGCATGGGCCGCCGGCGGCATGGTGCGAGACGGAAGTGCCAGCAACTGGCCGCTGGTCCCGGCCGAACCGAGCAGCGCGCGCGAGACACGGATCCCGGACTCCTCGACCTGCTCCGCGATGCCCTCGACGAGGCCGACGAGAAAGCCCTGCGTGACCAGCGTGGGAATCGCCACGACCAGGCCGAACGCGGTCGCGTTCAGCGCCATCGAGATGCCGTGCGCGAGGAACGCCGACCGCTGCGAGGGATCGGCGGCGCCCACGGCGGCGAACGCGGTCATCAGCCCGGCGATGGTGCCGAGCAGCCCGACCAGCGTGGCGATGTTTGCGAGCACGTTCAGGTGCGCGAGACGGCGTGTGAGAGGCGGCATCGCGAGCGCGATGGCGTCGTCGGCGGCGGACTGCAGCTTGTACTCCTCCAGCTCCGGCACGTTCAGCACGGCCTGGACGACCTGCGCGGCCGGCGCGTCGGACTGACGGGCCAGGTTGCGCGCCCCGGCCAGGTCGCCGCGATTGACGTGCGCGAGCACGTCCTTGGTGAGCTTGCGCCCGTCGAGGCGCGCCGCGCTCACGATGACGATGAAGCGTTCGAGTCCGATCCCCGCCGCCGCCACTCCGAGCGCGAGGATGGCGTACATGACCAGACCGCCTTCCTTGAAGAATGCGGCCAATCCGGCCAGTTCGTTCATCGCGGATCCTCCTGTTTCGCCTTGTCCGGGCGGGGGGTGGTGAGGCGGGGGGTGGTGAGGTGGGGGGTGCCGAGGTGGGGGCTGCTGAAGACGAGGCGCGAGGGAC
>CAZADU010000115.1:0-1520 GCA_964483945.1 uncultured bacterium | reverse complement strand
TCGAGTCCACGCCGCGGATGGCCTCGACCTCGCTTTTCGTGACCGGCTGCTTGTACGCGATGATCGCCGGAGTCTCGAGTGCGGCGCGCGAAAGACGCATTCGGCGCTTGCCTCGCAGCATGCGCGCGACCCACTCGTGCTGCTCACTCGTGGACGTGATCATCCAGCCGCCGGCCATCTCGCGCAGCTCCACGCCGGCCTCGCGCGAGCGATACTCCTCGCCGAGCGCGGCGAGGGCTTCGCCCACCGGCTCGAGGGGCGAGTCGAGAGCATCGGCGATCAGCGCCAGCGAGAGAGGCTGGTCGGACGAGAACAGCAGCGCTTCAACCGCCGAGCGCAGGTTCAGCGGGGGCATCTTCGGGCCTTCCTTCCAGGAGTCGGGGCAGGATCAGGATGTCGTCAAAGTTGGCGTTTTGTACGCACAGCACTCTGCCCAGCTTGATCAGTTCGAGCAGGGCCATGAACGAGACGATGATCTCCATGCGAGAGGTGGCGCGGTCCATGATGGTCGAGAACATGAGCTGGCCATCCTCCGCCACGGTGCGGGCGATGAGCGACATCTGCTCCTCGATGTCGAACGCCTCGGTCTGCACGGTGTAGAACACCCGCTCGGGCTTGCGGGCCATGACTCGCTGCAGCGCGCCGAGCAGGTCGAACAGTGTGGCCGGTGCCAGCGGCAGCGGGCCGGCGTCGTCCTCGGTGGGCACCTGACCGCGCTCGTGCCACGTGCGGCGCATGGCTTCGCGCCCCTGCATACTACCGGCCGCCTCCTTGTAGAGACGGTACTCGAGCAGGCGCTGAACGAGCTCCTCGAGCAGAACGCCTTCGTCCTCTTCCTCGTTCGAGGACGGAAGCGGCAGCAACATCCTGGCCTTGATGCGCATGAGAGTCGCGGCCATGACGAGGAACTCGCCGGCGACATCGAGATCGAGCATGCGCATGAGCTCGATATAATCGAGGTACTGCTTGGTGATGTGCGAGATCGGGATGTCGTGGATGTCGATCTCGTCACGCTTGAGCAGGTGCAGCAGCAGGTCGAGCGGCCCCTCGAACCGGGGCAGCTTGAACGTCACGCCGGGGGACCGCGGGCGAACGAGTGGACCGCCGTCGCGGCCGCGCGCCGCCGGGCTCTCGACCGACAAGTCGGGAGAGGCAGGCGGCGTGTCGGTCACAGTGGGCTCACTCGCGGCAGCCGCGGTGGGTCGCCCAGTGGTGACCTCGTCGAGTTCGTCGCTCATTCCGGCTCCACGATGGACTTGATCCCCATGGCGCTCCGCACGAGCTCCATGGTCTCTCGCGCCCGCGCGCGCGCGCGCCGCGTGCCGTCGCTCAGCACGTCGCGTACCGCGTCGGGATCGCGTTCCCACTTGAGGCGCCGCTCACGGATGGGTTCGAGCGAGGCGCTCATCACCTCGGCCAGGTGCCGCTTGTCGGCCACGCAGCCCAGCTGGCCGGCGCGGCACTGGGTCGCAATGGCGTCCGCCTCGTCGACGTTGAACTTGCGGTGATACTCCCACACC
>CAZADU010000114.1:0-4369 GCA_964483945.1 uncultured bacterium | reverse complement strand
TGCCACGGCGGAGTAGATGCGCAGCGCGAGCCGGCCGTTCCTGCGCGCGCGATCGTAGGCCGCGAACTCGTCCGCGGAACCGAGCGCGTTCTGCACGCTGGTCACGCCCGCCGCGTGCAGCTTCGTCGTGACCGTGTCGAGCATGGCCAGGCGTTCGTCGATCGTGGGTTCCGGCAGCAGCCGCGACACGAGACCCTGGGCGCTTTCCTGCAGCACGCCGGTGGGCTCGCCCGTCCTGGAGTCGCGCACGATCGTGCCGTTCACGGGGTCGGGCGTGTCCCTGGTGATGCCGGCCAGTTGCAGGGCCTTCGAGTTCACCCACGCCGTGTGGTAGTCGAAGCAGCGCAGGAAGGCGGGCCGATCGGACACCACCGCGTCGAGCTGGGCCCGCGTTGGCATGCCCCCGGGGAAGGTGTTGTAGCCCCAGCCTTCGCCCAGCACCCACGGCCTGGCGGGCTGTGACGCCGCGAACTCGCGCAGTCGGGTCTGCACCTCCTCGACCGACGCGGCGCGGCTCAGGTCCGCGCGCTCGGAGGCAAACCCGCCCTCGAACAGGTGCAGGTGCGTGTCGTTGAACCCTGTGTCAGCGCTCGCGTAGAAGCGCGTAAATCTGGACGAGTGTCGGTCTTGAGTCGCTGGCGCCGAGTCGTCTGATCCGTATGGTTCTGCGGTCGTCGAAGGGCCTGCAGGCGTTCGGCGGCGGTCGTGACGACCCCAGTGTGGACCGGAGCCGGCCGCCGAGCGCCCCGCCGAAGGCGGCCCGTCGGCATGCAGTAGGCTGTCGAGCGGCGACGAGTGAAGGTGAGGACCTGGAGCTGATCCCTCCAGGCCCTCGGTGACCGTCTCGATGCTGCGACAGACCGAGCCGGTCGTCTCGTTTGTGCCACGGTTTCGGAAGGCTGTCCAGTCGAGCGCCGTCGCCGTGACGACGTGGACGCCCCGCTGCGACTCAAGACCTGTCGGCGCTGTAGCCGCCCGTTTGCGATCTGCGCCCCGTGCGATCGCGGCCACGCGTATTGCTCGGCGGCGTGCCGGACGGGCGCGCGCCACGCGTCGGCGCGGGCGGCCCGTCGCCGCCATCGCGCCAGCCCGGAAGGCCGCCTGGATCATCGCGACCACCAGCGCGCCTATCGGGCCCGCGTGAGGGATCACCCTTCCCAGCCGGCGCCGCCCGCCGCCACACTGCTGGCCGACACGTCGACGGATCCGGTGCCGACCGGCCCCCTGATGGGGGCGTCGCGATGCATGGTCTGTGGCCGTCAGAGCAGATGGCTCCTTCCACCGCCCTGGCAGGTCCGTCGCGTGTCCCCGGAGCCCCGTGATGATCACGCCCGCCCAGCACGCCGAGATTCGCCGCCTCTACTACGCCGAGCACTGGCGCGTCGGCACGATCGCCACCCAGCTCGGCGTCCACCATGAGACGGTCGCCGCGGCCCTCAATCGCGCCAGCGTGCTCACGCAGGCCGGACGGTGCCGGGCCACCGCGCTCGACCCGTATCTGCCGTTCGTGCGCGACACCCTGGCGCAGTATCCGCGGCTGCGGGCCACGCGCCTGCACGAGATGCTGCGCCAGCGTGGCTATCCGGGCTCAGCGGTGCAGGTCCGTCGCGCGGTGCGCCCGCTGCGGCCCGCGCCGGCGGGCGAGGCGTATCTCCGCCTGGCGACCTTGCCGGGAGAAATCGCGCAGGTGGACTGGGGCAGCTTCGGGACGATCCGTGTGGGCCGTGGCGTCCGGGCGCTGTCCGCCTTCGTGCTGGTGCTCGGCTACTCGCGCGCGATCCACGCGGTCTTCACCCTCGACCAGACGCTGGAGAGCTTCCTGCGCGGGCATGTCGAGGCCGTCGCCGCGCTGGGCGGCTGCGCCCGCACGATCCAGTACGACAATCTCAAAACGGCGGTGCTCGATCGCCAAGGGAGCGCCATCCACTTTCATCCGCGCCTGCTGGAGCTGGCCGGGCACTATCACTTCGCGCCGCGCCCCTGTGCCCCCGCGCGGGCGAATGAGAAGGGCAAAGTCGAGCGGCAGATCCAGTATCTGCGCCACGCCTTCTTTGCCGCCCGGCCCTTCCGCGACCTCGACGACCTGCACGCGCAGTTTCTCCAGTGGCGCGACACCGTCGCGCATCAGCGGCGCCATCCCGATCAGCGTGACCAGACGGTGGCGCAGGTCCTCGTCGAGGAGCAGCGCGTCCTGCTCCCGCTCCCCGCCCATCCGTTTGAGACCACGCTCGTGCGGCCGGTGCGCACCGGGAAGCAGCCCTACGTCGTCTTCGACCGCAATCACTACTCGGTGCCCCACACCCACGTGCGGCGGCCCGTCACCCTGCTCGCCGATGCCACGACCGTGCGCGTCGTCGACGGCCCCACCGAGCTCGCGCGGCACGATCGCAGCTACGACACCGGCGTGGTCGTCGAGGTGGCCGCGCATGTCGCGGCGCTCGTCGCGGCCAAACACGCCGCGCGGCCCCTCACCACCCGCGCGCGCTTGCGCCAGGCCGTGCCCGCGCTCGATCGCCTCTTCACGGGGTGGGCCACGCACGGCGACGCCGGCGTCGCCCAGCTCCGCCGCCTGCTCGCCCTCCTCGAGGACCACGGCGCGCCCGCCCTCGCCGCCGCCGTCGACGAGGCCCTCACGCACGAAGCCCCCAGTGCGGGCACCATCGCGCACCTGCTCGATCAGCAGCGCCGGCGCCGCGGCCTCCGGCCCGCCGTCCCGATCCGCCTGCCGGCCCATCCCGGCGTCCAGGACCTCACCGTCCAGCCCCATGCCTTGGAGACCTACGATGCCCTCAGCCCCGACCGCCCCCGCGACCCTGAGTAGCCAGCTGCGCCGCCTCGGCCTCACGCGCAGCGCCGACGACCTGAATGACCTGCTCGCCCGCGCCGCCAAACATCGGTGGACCCCCGTGGCGCTCCTCGAGGCCCTCGCCACCACCGAGCTCGAGGACCGCGCGCACCGCAGCCTCGAGCGCCGCTTCAAGCGCGCCCGGCTCGGCCGCTTCAAGCCCATGGCCGACTTCGAGTGGAGCTGGCCGAAAGCGCTCGACCGCCCGCTCGTCGAGCAGGTGCTGACGCTCGACTTCCTCGGCCGCGCCGAGAATCTCGTGCTGGTCGGCGCCCAGGGCCTGGGCAAGACGATGATCGCCAAGAACACCGTGCACCAGGCGATCCTGCACGGCCACTCCGCGCTCTTCACCACGGCCGCCGACCTCCTGCTCGATCTCAACAGCCAGGAGACGGCCCGCGCGCTCGACCGGCGGCTCAAGCACTACCTGCGTCCGCACTTGCTCTGCATCGACGAGATCGGCTACCTCGCCTACGATGCGCACGCCGCGGACCTGCTCTTTCAGATCGTGACGCGCCGCTATGAGCAGAAGTCGATCGTGCTGACGACCAACCTCGCGTTTCGAGACTGGCACACGATCTTTCCCAATGCGTCGTGCGCCGTCGGCCTCATCGACCGGCTCACGCACCACGCCGCGATCGTCAAGGTCACCGGCGACAGCTATCGGCTCCGCGAGGCCGAACAGGCCCAGAAGACCAGACGCGCGTCGTAGTCGCACCCTTGCCCGGTGCGAACCGCGCCAACGACGTCGGTCCAGATTTACGCGCTTCTCAGTGACCGCCAACACGCAACGATATAGGGCACTCCGAATATCTTCGTGACCCTGACGTAGCGAATCGTCCTGTGGAGCATCACGTCGCGTTCTCGGATCACTCCGTTGTCGTCAACGAGCACGACGTGGAGGCCTTGAGCCGACCCGTAGATTAATGAGCGGACCTGTCCGTCGTGGCGTTCAGTGGCGACGTAATTCGGGGAGTGGCGCAGGCGCCCGACATCGAGCGTCCCGACAACGGGCGCCTGATCCTGATGCTCGGGTTTCGGCCACGTCACGATCGCCGTCGACAGGTGCCCGTCTGGTGACACCAGTAGCCATCGACGCTCTTGACGCGGATCCGGGCCGGCGTGACCCTCGCGCACCGCGCGAGTAAAGGCCAGGACGGTACGGACGTTCCGGGGCAGCGTCAGGCAGGCTGGCTGGCCGCCGTCATGTAAGGGAAGGAGCTCTGCTGTCCGCGCAGTAGTCGCCGCGAAGCACCAGAGTCTCTGGCGTGAGTCCTGCACGAGCCGTGCGGCCACCACGCCAGGAGATGCCTGATTCTCTACGTGCACCCGATAAGCGGTTGTGGCGCCATCGACAGAGACAAACCTGATTTGGCCATCCGATGTCGCGACCACCGCCGTTGGCGCTGCCTCCTTCCCCGGCCCATGCTTCCCATAACAGCCGTGAATGGCCTGAATGCTGACGTTCGGCCAATGCTCGAGTTCGAGAACCTGATCTTCGAACACCTGATAGAGATGACCGCT
>CAZADU010000113.1:0-4173 GCA_964483945.1 uncultured bacterium | reverse complement strand
CGAGGCCGCGACGACGGGCACACGGTCCACGTTGCCGATCGTGATCTCGGTGCTCGCAGTACCCGACAGCGCGTTGGTCGCCGTGAATGTCACCGTGTAAGTGCCGGCCTGGCCGAACGTCGGCGTCCAGGTGAGCGTGCCCGTGGTGTTTCCGGCGCCGGGTGAGAAGATCGCGCCGGCGGGTTTGTCCTGGATCGTGAGCGAATCGATCGGCTGGCCATCGGGGTCGCTGACCGTCAGGTTGATCACGATCGGCGCATCCTCGGGGCCCGACGCGCTCGGGGGAACGGTCACGACCGGCGGCTGGTCCACGTCACCGACGGTGATCGTCGTGCTCGACGAGCCCGACTGCGAGTTGGTCGCGGTGAACGTCACGGAGTAGCTGCCAGACTGATCGAAGCCCGGCAACCAATCGAGTGTCCCGCTCGTGTTTCCGGCTCCAGGCGTGAACGTCGCTCCGGCGGGCAAGCTGGTGGCGATGAGCGACGTGATGGCGTCCCCGTCGGCATCGGCGGCGGTCACATGCACCGTGATCGGAGAACCCTCCGGGCCCGATGCGGTCGGGGGAGTGCTCACCGTGGGTGCACTGTCCACGTTGGTCACCGTGATCGCCGTGCTCGAGGAACCGGTGAGCGCATTGGTGGCGGTGAACGTGACGGTGTAGCTCCCGGACTGACTGAAGCCCGGTGTCCAACTGAGTGTTCCGCTCGTGTTGCCCGCTCCCGGAGTGAACGTCGCGCCGGAAGGAACGTTGGTCGCCGACAGCGTGGTGATGGCCTGGCCGTCGGGATCGGCGGCGGTCACGTTCACGGTCAGCGGTGCGTTCTCGGCCACGTTCTCGGTCGGCGGTGCGGTCACGACCGGGGTGCGGTCCACGTTGGTCACCGTGATCGCCGTGCTCGAGGAACCGGTGAGCGCATTGGTGGCGGTGAACGTGACGGTGTAACTCCCGGACTGGCTGAAGCCCGGGGTCCAACTGAGCGTTCCGCTGGTGTTGCCCGCACCGGGCGTAAACGTCGCGCCCGAGGGAACGTTGGTCGCCGACAGCGTGGTGATGGCCTGGCCGTCAGGATCGGCCGCGGTCACGTTCACGGTCAGCGGTGCGTTCTCGGCCACGGTCGCGGTGGCCGGCGCTGTCACCACTGGAGCGCGATTCACATTGGTCACAGTGATCGCCGTGCTGGACGAGCCGCTGAGCGCGTTGGTCGCCGTGAACGTCACGGTGTAGCTGCCCGACTGGCTGAAGCTGGGCGTCCAGTTGAGCGTGCCGGTCAGCTTGTTGCCGGCCGCCGTGAACGTCGCGCCCGAAGGTAGACCCGAGGCCGTCAGCGTGGTGATCGCCTGGCCGTCGGGATCCGACGCGGTCACGTTCACGGTCAGCGGTGCGTTCTCGGCCACGGTCGCGGTCGCGGGCGAGGACACCACCGGGGCACGATCCACATTGGTCACGGTGATCGTCGTGGTGGCCGACCCGGTGAGCGCGTTGCTGGCCGTGAACGTCACCGTGTGGCTGCCGGACTGGCTGAAGCTCGGCGTCCAGTTGAGCGTGCCGCTGGTATTGCCCGCACCCGGCGTGAAGGTCGCGCCCGAAGGAAGACCGGTGGCCGTGAGCGAGGTGATGGGGTCACCCTCGGGATCGGAGACGGTGACATTGACCGTCAGCGGCGAGTTCTCGGGTCCCGACACCGTCGCGGGTGCCGTCACGACGGGGGAGCCTCCGACCGCTCCGCCTTCGAGCTGCATCACGTAGGCCGCACCACGATTGAGCCCGCCATCGTCGTCGAAGCCCACGCCCGAGATCAGCGTCTGGGCACCTGCTGCGGCGCCATTGATGTCGCCCAGCGCGGCCAGGGCCGAACCGAACTCGTCGTCATCCTGGAGCACGGCGCTTATCGAGCCGCCGGCGGTGCTGCTGATCTCCTTGTGCGAGAGCACGCTCCCAGCCGCATTCAGGAACAGGATGTAGATCGCGCCGCGATTGAACCCCGGGCCGTCATCGCCGCCCGCCGAGACCGCGATCGCCGTCGTGCTGGGGCCCGTGCCATCGAGGTCGCCCAACCCTGTGACGGCCGTCCCGAAGTTGTCCTCGGCCAAGAGCCCCCCGGTGAAGCCTCCAACGGTCGAGCTGATCTTGCTCCAGGAGCTGACCGCGCCGGCGGCCGTGAGGTGGATCAGGTAGGCCGCGCCGCGATCGAGGCCGCCATCATCATCGCCCACCGCAGTGACGGCGATCGTCCGAACGCCGGGCCCGGCGCCATCGAGATCGCCCAGGTTCGCGATGTCCTCGGAGAAGTAGTCCATGTCGTCGAACGTGGCGGTGAAGCCGCCGGCGGTGTCGCTGATCTTGGAGTACGAGAGCACATTACCGGCGCTACTCAAGTAGACGATGAACACCGCGCCGCGATCGATGCCACCGTCATCGTCGCCGATCGCACCCACGGCCATCGCTATCGCGCTGGGGCCGGCGCCATCGAGGTCCCCCAGGCCTGCCACCGCGCCGCCGAACTCCTCGTCGTCGGCGAGCGTTTCGAACGGCATGCCCACCTGCGAGGTGATCACCTTCTTCGTGGTCAGCACCTGGCCGGCTGCGTTGAGGAACAAGATGTAGACGGCACCGCGGTTGAACCCGTCGTCGTCATCGCCGATGGCTCCGACCGCCAGCGCGCCCACGCTCGGACCTGCCCCATCGAGATCGCCCAGCCAGGCCACGCTGCTGCCGAGCTCGTCGTTGGTCTCGAGCGCACCCGTGAAGCCGCCCGCCGTCGAGCTGATCTTCTGGTGGCTGATGACCGCACCGGAACCGTTCAGGAACAGGATCCAGACCGCTCCGCGGTGACTGCTGCCGTCGTCATCGCCGATCGCGCCCACGGCCATGGCGGCCACACTCGGCCCGGCCCCGTCCAGGTCCCCCAGGTACGCCACCGCATCGCCGAACTCGTCGCCATCGTCGATCTGCGCGCCGAGCGGTCCCAGTGAGATGCTGTTGATTGTCGGGTACGAGAGCACCGTGCCCGGCTGGGCCGAGGCAACGTCGAACCCCATCGCGCTCGCCAACATGGCAAGCGACACGACGATGCCGAACGGCGTTGCGCGGCGACTCATGACTCACCCTGCAGACAGAGGAACGCGGGAATGGGAGTGACCTGAAGCCGCCCTTGCGGAACAAGGACCCCAAGTCGTCCACTATTCTCCGGCATCGTGGGAGTGCGCCTCAAGTGCCAATGACGAAGAGTGGGTGTACTTCGGCGCGGAAGTGACGATCGGACACGACGCGTGCGTTCGGATCGTCGCCTCCCATGGCCGGCGCGGACCTCACCTCGTCACGCATGACAGCACAGCTGAACTCCGTTCGACCCCAGCGAACGACTCGCACGTTCACACCGAATCGAGTGCCGGCCCCCGGTGCCCCGAGCGATCGCGATTGCCTGAACATGTGGAGCACACGGGCTGCGGTCGTAGTGCCGTGCCTTCGCGAACGAGGAACACGACAGGTGGCGCGGGTGCCTCCAAGCTCGATCGCGGGTTACCGCGTGATGACGAGCCGGCCAGTCCAGGAGTTCAGGGGTGCCCGGATTCGATAGAGGTACACACCCGAGGGCAAAAGCTCGCCGCGGTCGCTGCGGCCGTCCACAGCTACGTGATGCACGCCGGCCGCGGCACCATGCTCGCTCATCAGCTGGCGCACCCGCCGTCCCGCGAGGTCCAGCAACTCCACTTCGATCGCACCCGCCTGCGACGTGCGAAAACTCAGCGTCGCGCGTGTGCGCAACGGAGTGGGCGTGAGCGCGGGCCGCAACAGGGCGGGCTCCAGTGGCCCGACGGCGGTCGAGGCCGTGCCGACCGTGATGACGGTGCTGCACGAGCTCGTGAGCGAGTTCGTCGCGATGAACGTCACGGTGTAACTGCCCTCCTGCCCGAGCGCTGGCGTCCAGTCCAATCGGCCCGACTGGTTCCCGGCACCGGGTGTGAAGATCGCTCCCCCCGGCAGGTTCGTCGCCTCCAGCGTCGCGATCGAATCGCCGTCGGCGTCCGTGATGGTCATCAACACGACGAGTGGCGCACCCGGTACCGTGTAGGCCGTGGCCGAGGCTGCAACGACGGGCACACGGTCCACGTTGCCGATCGTGATCTCGGTGCTCGCAGTACCCGACAGCGCGTTGGTCGCCGTGAATG
>CAZADU010000112.1:0-1648 GCA_964483945.1 uncultured bacterium | reverse complement strand
AGCGTATAGATGCGGATATTGCAGCGCTGCGGCAGGTTCGCGAACCACAGGTAGTGATCGCGTACGTTCTGGCCGGCATCCCACTGCGCTTCGACGCGGTAGGGATTCGGGAACACGACCACCCCGCCACTCTTCTCTCCCGCACGCGGCGCGGGCACGACCATGACCTCGTTCTGTGTGCGCCCGCTCTCGAGCGACTCGATCTCCGTGTTGCCCAGGTCGTACGCCGTGACCGACGTGAAGTACTTGAAGCCGTCGCTCAGGTGGTCGAGCGTGAACTTGTAGTGGTAGGTCACGCCATCCAACACCACCGGCGTGGGCAGGCGTGCGGCGTCGAGCCCGGTGTTGAATCCGGTCGTGTCATGCGGCGCGGCCTGCAGGTCGAACTGCGCGAGCAGCCGAAGGTCCTCGCGGTCGTTGCCGGCGTAGACGCGGTAGCCCTCGAAGTCCTGGGGCTGCGGACTGGTCGGATCGAGGAACCCCTCGGGCGAGTCGTCCCAGTAGTAGTCCACCGCACCGGTGCGCGAGACGGCCTTGAACCGCGGCGACGGGGGCGGTACGGGTACGATGTAGTCGAGGTCGTACGCGCGCTGCGCGGTGCGCGAGCGCTTGATCAGCTCGGCCTGGGTGAGTCCGCCCAAGTAGACGAAGTCCACTTCGATGCTGTCACCCGGGTTGACCTGGGGGAAAGGTCCGATGGCGATGAGCTCGGCCGGGTCGCCGTCGCGCGGCGAGAGCTCGGTGGGCAGCGGGTCGAGCACGGTCTTCAGGCCCGAGCTCATCAACGCGTATCGCTCGGCGTCCTCATCGCGCGTCGCATCGCCGGGGGACCAGTCCCAGCACTGCATCGTGATCTGCTTGTCGAGCGGGTCACGGGCGTCGCCCGGCCGCACGCCGAGCAGCTTGACGCCGGCCCTGTAGGGCGAGACGGAATAGTTGCAGTTGTTCGGGATGGGCGGCGCCACGCAGTAGCGCTCGGTGAACAGACTCAGCGAGTCCACCCAGCCCACCTCCTTGCGGTTGAACCAAGCGCCGCCCGGGGGCCAGTTGGAGAAGTTGTTCTTGGGGCCGGTGGCCAGCTCGTTGTAGAGGCCCAAGTAGACGTTGCGAAGTGGCGCGCCCGTGTTCTTGATCACCCAATGGAAGAACACCATGTGCCGATAGTCGGCGAACGACCACGAGTAGGTCTCCTGCCGCACGACGATCGACAGGGGGCGGTGGTCCTCGATGTTGTTGAGCGCACGCTTCGGCGTCAGGTCGTCGAAGTCCGCGATCAGATCGCGTTCGCTCACAGCCACTGGCGAGTACTTGCGGTTGTTCGGCAGCGACGACCGCGCGTTGATGGCGTCGCCGATGGGCGTGAACTCCGTCGAGCTGGTCGCGCCGTCCGAGGTCGAGCCGTCAATCGCACCCGAGGACACCCCGACGAACGCGCCGTTCTGGTCGGCGGCGACGGCGCCGATCCACAGACCGCCGCGAATGAGGTGCTCATGCCCCGTGCCGACCGGGTACTCCATGGACGGCGTGCGCACGCTGAAGTTGTTGCCGATGAACCCGTAATTGGTGATGTTGATGCTCATCAGGTTCAGGTCGCGGCCGAACTCGTCGCGGCCGGAGATGAGCGACACGAACACGCGCGCGGATGTGT
>CAZADU010000111.1:0-3547 GCA_964483945.1 uncultured bacterium | reverse complement strand
CATGATGCGCGGCATCGGCGGCGGCCTGCGCCAGTTCGGCGTGCTCGGTCGCTTCGGTAGCAGCCTTGGCCTCGGCGGCAGCCTTCGCCTCGGCAGCGGCCTTGGCTTCGGCGGCGGCCTGCGCTTCAGCGGCGGCCTTCGCCTCGGCAGCAGCCTTCGCTTCAGCGGCGGCCTTCACTACAGCAGCGGCCTTCGCCACAGCAGCAGCCTTCGACTCGGCAGCGGCCTTCGACTCGGCGGCCGCCTGCGCCTCAGCGGCAGCCATCGCCTCGGCAGCAGCCATCGCTTCAGTGGCGGCCTTCGCTTCAGCAACAAGCTTTGCTTTGGCGGCGCGTCTCACGGCTTCTGCGGCGGCTTCTGCCTCGGCGGCGGCCAGCGCTTCGGTGACGGCCTTCGCCTCGATCGCGCGCTCGGCCGCGTCAACGGCCGCCTTCGTTTCGGCGGCGGACTTTGCCTTGGCCGCGGCCTTCGCATCCGCAGCGGCCTTCACATCCGCGTCGAGCTTGCTGGCACTCGGCGGTGGCGTGTCCATGGGGAATATCTGCTCGGGCTCATCGGAAGGACGGCCTGCACGACCGCCAAAACGGATGGGCGGTTGGCCACCGGTGAAGCGCGACACCCAGTCGCGCACGCGCGGGTGCGCAGAATCCAGCTCAGGTGACGGTGGCATCGGCGGCGGCGCCCTGCGCGCCGCAGGCGGCGGCATGTGCGCGGCGGCCTTGGGCGGGACCTCGGGCGGCTTGTGCGCCGCGATCACCTTGGGCTTCTCGGGAATCCCCGCGCGACGCTCGGGCATGCCCTCACGCGGCGCCGGCGGGCTCGGGGGATTCGTGTTCGTGGGCTCCGACTTGGCCGCGGACTTGGCCTTGGCGGACGGCTTCTGCCTGCCGTCGTCGTGGCCGCCCGCTCCTGCGCCGGGAGCCGCATCGGCCGCAGGCAATCCCGTACCCGACTCGGCCGCGATCGTCGCGCGCACATGCTCCGAGGACACCTGCGCGATACCTGCCGCGTTCGCGCAGCGCAGCGCTTCGTCGCCCAGCAGGATCACCGTGCCGACGCAGCCGCGCGCCGCCTCGTGGACCGTGCGCGTGGCCTTCTTGGTGAACACCAGCGTGCCGTCGGCGAGCGAACCGAAGCGGTGCAGTAGAAGCTCGCGCGTGTCGTCCAACGAGAGCGCCTCGAGTGTGGCGTTCACGCCGATGCGCGCGGCGAAGCCCTGCATCGCAGGCTCGGCGATGCACACGACCAGTTCGCTGCGGCCCACCAGCACGAGCTTGAACGGCAGGTCCGCTGCTGCTGCCGCGCTCTCGATGCGGCCCAACTCAGAGAGCGCATTGGCGTCCAGCAGATGCGCGTCCTCGACGATCAGCACCGGCGTGCGGCCCGACTCGCCGAGTGCCGTGAGCGCGTGTGCGAGCCGGCCCACGTACTCGGGGCGCTTGTCCTCGGCGCGCACATGCCCACCGAACAGGCGGATCGCGTTGGGGAAGAACGCCGACGCGGGTGCGGCCGTCACGTCGAGCCACGCGACGTGGACCCGGCCCGTCCAGCGCGCGACCGCCTCACGCACCACCGTGGACTTGCCCGTGTCGGCATCGCCGGCGAGCAGCACGATCGGCAGAGCGTGTGACAGTCCCTGGTCGAGCGCATCCAGCGCGGCGGTGGCCTGCGGCGTCGGGATGAACACGTTCCGGTCCTTGGGATCGAAGGGATCGAAGAAGGCTTCCGCTGCGTTCACGAGGTCGCGATCGGTAAGGGTGGACGCAATAGGGGTCGCGGCCCAGACAAGACTCGGGCTCACCGCCGTTATCGGCCGGGGGCCCGCGGCGGTTCAGCGGGGATTGGCCCGCGAGGGAAGCGGGCGGGGTGCCGCGGCCGCCGACTTTGGTGAGGGCGGGCCTCTCCTCGTGCGAGCTGGCGCTCTGGCCTGCCGCCTTGGCCAATCTGCTCGCGCGCAGTCGGGCGGCGGCGACCCGGGCGGCTGAACGGGCCGTTGGTGCTGTCGCAGACTCCTTGGCACCATTCTCTACCGCTCGCCGGCAGCACTTTCAAGTTGACGAATAGACGCGCTAGGGGGCAAAGTTAGCCCCTTATGAAGACTGAACGTCAACAAGCACTGCAGGCCTATCAGGCGTTCCTCAGCGAGTACCCGGTATTCACGCTCGACGACCTCTCCGCTGTAGCGGGCGGCAGGGAGCCGCGGCTGACGGCGCGCGAACGCGTGAAGTACTACGTCGAGACCGGGCGGCTGCGTCGTCTCTCTCGCGAGTTGTATGCGGTCGTACCGCAAGGCGTGAAGCCGGGCGTCTTTGCGCCTGATGCATTCCTTGTGGCCGCAGCGCTGCGCAGTGACGCCGTCTTCAGCCATCACAGCGCGTTGGAGTTGCTGGGGGCTGGGCACAGCGACTGGAACGTCTGCACCGCATTCACGGGAGCGCGCCCGTCGAGCCTTCACTGGGATTCGCGCACGCTGCAACTGCTCAAGGCGCCCGCTCGGGCGCTGGGAGAGGCCTGGCGCTCGCTCGGCGTTCGCGACGTCGGCTATCGCGGCCGGACGCTGCGCGTGACAGGCCCCGAGCGCACGCTGGTTGAGGGTTTCCGGCATCCGCGTTGGGTAGGGGGGCTGTCGGAGTTGGTGGAGTCCGCAAGCGGCTTTGCCTCGCTGGATCTAGCGCTGCTTCGCCGCGTGCTGGTCGCCTACGACCAACGCTCGCTGTGGGCAGCTGTGGGTTGGTTTCTCGAACGCAACGCGCGCGCGTTCTACTCTTCGCCGGCGGTGCTGGACGAGTTCGCGAAGCACCGCCCGAAGTCAACGCAATACCTGCTTCGTGGCACGCGCGGCGGAGCCTTCGCGTCGCGGTGGAACTTGATTGTGCCCCCGGAACTCGTCGGTGAAGGAGAGCCGCATGAACCTCACTCATGACGATCTGCTGCGGATGGGCGCGGCGACAGGTTTCCGGGCGGCTACGCTCGAAAAGGTGGTTCGGCTGGGCGCGATCGCGCGCGAGATTGCAGCACACCCATTTCTGGGCTCGCGTCTGCTGCTCAAAGGCGGGACAGCGATCCAATTGGCGCTGGGGTCGCCGCAACGGCTCTCGGTAGACCTCGACTACAACTACATCGGCCAGCTCTCGCGCGAATCGATGCTTGCCGAACGTCCCGAGCTTGAGGTGGCCCTGCTGCGCGTGGCGCGAGCGGCGCGGTACGAGGTCAGTCAATCCCCAGACGATCATGCGGGGCGTAAATTCCACTTGGGATACCGCTCCCATGCGGGTACGCCTGACCGGATTGAACTGGACATCAACTACATGATGCGACTGCCTATCGATGCACCCATCGAGCGCTCGCTTTGGCAGCCCGCGCAGGCGTCGCCCGTCACGATTCGATCGGTCGGCGACGATGAGCTTTGGGCAGGCAAAATTGCGGCGCTGTTGGACCGCACCATGGCTCGCGATCTGTTCGACGTCGCCCACCTCCGCGAACGGTCTCCTGGACTCTGCGGGTCGGCTCGGTTTCGGCGCGTGGTCATCGCCTGGTGCGGCATTCT